>JAEYTY010000011.1 GCA_023433775.1 Pseudomonadota bacterium
GCCCTGCACCGAGGGGTTTTGCGGCTATCTCTCAAAAATCGTCGTGCCTGAGGGCATCTTGTCTGGCGCCGAGGCGGAAGCGGCTGCCGGCATGAACCCGGAAGAGTTTTTCGACTATCGCAATAAGGACCCTGCCCTGCGCAATAGGCCCATGCTGGGCCTCCAGCTGCTGACGCTGCGCCAGGGCAGCAAGCCCCATATCTATGACGGGGAAGTCTATAATCCCGAGGACGGCAATATTTATTCGGGCTATATGGAAATGCTCGGGCCCGATACGGTCCGGCTCAATGGCTGCGTGCTGTTCAATGTCATCTGCCGCGGCGAGGACTGGGTGCGCGTGCCGCTGGTGGAATCAGACGGAGCGGAATAATCATCCGCCCCGCCCTTCTAGCCATTTCTAATCCCGCATCAGGCGCATCTGCGGCGCGCCATTGCCGCGCAGGGCGGGCGACACGCCGCGAATGTCCACGGTCGCCGTTACGCGCTGGCGCAGATTGGCGAACAGGAAGCCCGGCGAGACATTGACCGGCTCATCGAACATGACCGTCACGGTATAGTGCTGCATATTGGCGTGCAGCTGCACACCGATCAGCATCCCGCGGAAGGGCTGTTCGAGGTAAAAGCCTTTGACGCGGCTGCCCACCTGGAAGGGTGCGGCGACACGATCGGGCAGGGCCGCGCGGGCCGTGTTCCAGTCGCGATAGCCGTGGCTGCGCGCCACTTCTTCGAGCGCGGCGCCATGGGTCAGGTTATCGCCATTGGCAGCGCGGCTCTCACGCAGGGCGCGGGCTTCGGCCTTGAGAGTCTGGGCGGATGGGGTATCGAGCGAAAAGTTCATTTCGGGTCTCTCCGTGGAGAGGCGACTGGTCCATGGGGGCCCGCATTGCCATGATGCGCCTCGGAGGAAACAACCGAAGGATACGCGTCTAGGCCGGACTTCACCAGGGAACACAAGTTCCGCGGGCGGCAGGCGCCGGCGACCACAGCCTAGATGGCGCCGAAGGGGCGCCGTGTCAAGACCGGGCGCTTGACGCGCGCAGCGCAATCAAAAGCCGTGATGGCCTGATCAGACAATAGCATTAGGCGGCGCGCACAGTCCGTCCTATGGAAGCAGGATTGCCGATATTGCCTGCGGGGCCGAGACGATGACCGAGATAATGCTGTTCCTTGCTGGACTTTTGGGCGGCGCGGTCAATTCGCTGGCCGGCGGCGGCTCGTTCATCGTTTTTCCGGCGCTGTTGTTTGCCGGTGTGCCGCCTGTGCTGGCCAATGCGTCCAACACCTATGCGGCCCTGCCCGGCTATGCCAGCGGTGTCGTCGGCTATTGGCAGGCCATGCAGGCGCACAAGGACAAGCTGATCCTTTATGGGATCATCGCGGCGCTGTTCGGCTATCTCGGCGCCGAACTGCTGCTGGTGGTGTCAGACGAACTCTTTTCCAAAGTCGTGCCCTGGCTGATGGCTTTTGCCGTGGCGCTCTTTGTCTTCGGCAACCAGATCAATACGGCGCTGGCTGCGCAGGGCGGCGGGCGGCGCGGCATGAAGGCGCTGGGCGCCGTGCTGCTGCTGGCTCTGCTGGCCGCTGTCTGCGTCTATGGCGGGTTCTTCAATGCCGGTCTCGGCATCCTGCTGCTGGCCTTCCTCGCCATGGCGGGGATGACCGATATCCACGCCATGAACGGGCTGAAACTCTATGTTTCAACCATTGTGGCGCTGGTCGCCGTGGTGCGCTTTGCGCTGACCAACAGCATTGACTGGTATCACGGTTCGATCGCGCTGGTCGGCGTCACCATTGGCGGCTATCTCGCTGCGCGCAATGCCCATCGCATTCCACGCAACTGGATCCGCCTCGGCGTCATCATCTATGGCGTCGGCATGACAGCCTATTTCTTCTGGACCGCCTATTTCGCCTGAGACGGAGCGTTTCCAGCAAAAGTGGCAACGGTTTTGCGGTTCGGAAACGCGACCAGGGATTAAGAGCGCTTTAGCCACACTGCCGCATCGTGAAAGGGCACGCCACCGAAGGGCGGAGCCGGCTCGGCGCTGGTCAGCATATTGATGCCCTTGCCGCCGCGATGCGCCTTGTTGCGATGGAGGCCCTCGGCAATCAGCACGCCGCGCGCGGCGACGTCCCGGATCCGCGCCATCAGTTCCACCGAGCCGCGTTTGTTGCCGACGGTGACCGCATCGCCATCGGCCACGCAGAGCGTAGCCGCGTCGTCGGGGTGGATAAACACCGAAGGCTCGCCTTCGCGCCTGATACTGCCCGATGTCTGGTTGAACGATGAATTGAGAAAGCCCCGCGCCGGGCTGGTCGCCAGCCGGAACGGATGCTCATCATCCGCCGCTTCCACAATGTCCCAATGGTCGGCAAAGCGCGGCATGATCGCGGGGTCGCAGGTCCAGCGATAGCCCTTCTTGATCCGCACCGCTTCCCAATCGGGCGCGAAGCGGAACCGCTTGTCGGGCCAGGCAAAGCCATTGGCAAAGCGCGCCTCTGCGTCGGGCCGCTCACGGTCGACAAAGCCGGTCTTTTCCACCTCGTCGATTGCGGGGAAGCCCGAGCGCGCGAAGGTATCGGCGACAGCCTCGCGGTCGCTGGTGTGAAAGACCGGGTCATCGCTGCCGAGGCGCAAGGCCAGCGCGTTGATGACCTCGTGGTTCGAGCGCGCCTCGCCGGGCGGCTCCAGCGCCGCGGCGCCAAACAGCACCCGCGTATGGCCGCCGCGCGTATAATAATCATTGTGCTCAAGGAACATGGTGGCGGGCAGCACGATATCGGCCATTTCAGCCGTCTCAGTCATGAACTGCTCATGCACCACGAGGAACAGGTCCTCGCGCGCCAATCCCTGCCGCACCAAAGCCTGTTCCGGCGCTACCGAGGCGGGGTTGGTGTTTTGCACGATCATGGCGTGCACCGGCCCACCGCCCTGCAACGCCTTCGGGTCACCGGTCAGTACCGGGCCGATCTCGGACATATCGAGCGCACGCGGATTGCCCTTTTGCAGATGCTTGCCTTCGAGCCGCGATTTGTTGAGGCCCCAGGTGCCCGAATTGGAATGGAACGCCCCGCCGCCGCGATGCCGCCATGCACCGGTCATCGCCGGAATGCAGAGCGCCGCGTGCATGGCGGTCGACCCGTTGCGCTGGCGCGAAAAGCCGTAGCCGAGCCGGAAGAAGGTCGCGGGCGTCTTGCCCACCAGATGCGCAAAAGCCTCGATTTCCGCGACTGTGAGTCCGGTGATCCCGGAAGCCCATTCCGGCGTGCGCGTCGCCAGATGCGCCTCGAATTCTGGCGAGAAGTCGGTGTATTGCGCCATGTAATCGCGGTCCGCCAGCCCATCGCGCAGCAGCACATGCGTCACCGCGACGGCCAGCGCGCCATCGGTCCCGGGCCGCAGCACCAGGCCCACATCGGCCTGTTCCACGGTGGCATTGCGGTAGATGTCGACCACCACGATCTTGGCGCCGCGTGTCTTGCGGGCGCGCATGGCGTGGGTCATCACATTGACCTGGGTATGGACCGCATTGGTGCCCCAGATGACGACGCAATCGGCCTCGGCCATCTGTTCGGGATTGACACCGCCGAGCAGGCCCGCGCCGGCAATATAGCCCGGCCAGGACAGCCCCGTGCAGATCGTGTCATATTGGTGGGAATAGCCGCGAGCAGCCCGCAGCCGCTCGATACCATCGCGATGCACATGGCCCATCGTGCCGGCATAGAAATAGGGCCAGACCGCCTCTGGGCCATGCCGTTCTTCCACGGCGAGGAATCGCGCAGCGATTTCGTCGAGCGCCTCATCCCAGCTGATCCGCTGCCATTGCCCGGCCCCCTTGGGCCCCACCCGCCTTTGCGGATAAAGCAGGCGCTCAGGGTGGTGGATGCGCTCGGCATAGCGGGCGACCTTTTCGCAGATCACGCCTGCCGTATAGGGATCATCCTTGGCGCCGCGCACACGTCCGACGCTGCCATCGGCGAGAATATCAACATCGAGCGCGCAGGCCGAAGGGCAATCATGCGGGCAGACGGAGCGGACGGTATGGGCAATGGGCGCGTTCATGCCCGGAGGCTAACCGAGCCCCACCGCCCTCACAATCGCATTGTGCTGATGCCTGCCATCACGGCAGCGAATAGGGCTCAGGTGCGCACCCGCAAGGCGTTGCGCCGCGCCCGCATGGCCGCGTGATTGGCCAATTGCGCCGCCCCGCCATGAAACTGCGAGAAGGTGATGCGGTTATTTCCCGCCGCAATGGTCACGCCGCGCCAATTGGGTTTTACCCCCTGCACATCGGCCCAGTCGATCACCGTCTGGCGGCCGAAGGCATTGCGGTGTTCAACCGCCCGATGGTCCCAGCGCACCTTGGTAAAAAGTCCTGAGAGGCCAATGCCGAGCGAACCCGCGCCCAGCAGCAGGACGGCAAGATAGCTGGCTATCAGCTGTGTCGCGTCGACCTGGTCGCTGCCGCCCATGACGATAATGGCCATCAGCAGCACTGCTGCCAGCGCCGCCGCGCCGAAGCAGGCAAAATATTCAACCAGCGATGGCCTCAATTCGGCCCAACCATCAATGTGAACTGCATCCTCGGGCTGCACCAGCCGCAGCGCCAGAAACGCCGCATAGCCAAATGCCACCACGCCCGCCGCGCGGGACAAGGGCAGATGCGCCGTACTGGGTACGTATTTGAGAACAATCAGAATTAAAATCGCGAACAGTGGCAATGCCACTTCCTGCCAGCGCAAGGGCACGTGTCTATCTCCAGATAAGCCGGCGACGCGAGTTCGGCAAAATTCAGCAGCTTGAAGGTAGCAAGTGTCGCTGATTTGGCCACTAACATTTTCGCCATCGCGCGACACAGGATGGAAGTGACGCATTTTCGCCACCTAGCCGCTGCTGCCTCAGGCAAGGATTCAACCTGTTGAGAGTTTGATTCAACTGACTCACAGATTGATTCAATTGGGTGACACCGTGATTCTACGATCTCCGCCAAGTGCCTGTTCTTTCAGCACAATACGGCTGTCAAAGCCTATCTTTTGCGCAAGGACAGGCCATGGGCGCACTTGGCGCGTTCTGTCCACAGATTGGTTCAGGACGCGCCCTTGACCCTTCTGAAAACCGGTCTCAATAGTGGGACCGCGATACGGATATTTCCGGATATGGGCTATACGCCGGGAGGTTGGCCGTCGACGTGTTTGCTGCCGACGCCGTGTTTTTCACGCTGGCGATCAGCCTGGCGATTGCCTTGGCATCGGTGGAGCTTTTCGGACTCCTGCTTGGCATTTCGCCCAGCGGGGCCATAAGCCAACGCCTGACCGGATCATCTGATGCGGAGGTAAAAATTGCCCCCGCGCCACGCCGGTTCTTCGGCTGGTTTTCCTTCGGTCACCTGCCGGCCCTCATAACGCTTGCCCTTCTGCTTTCGGTTTTCGGCGGGCTTGGCCTTTTGGAGCAGTGGTTTGCAAAGCACCTGCTCGGGCTTTCGCTCCACCCTGTCATAGCTGTCATTCCGGCAGCAATTCTGGCGCTTGCCATGTGCAATTGCGCGGGCCGCGCCATAAGCCGCCTGAAACAGGCCGACGCGCTGCGCCGTCCGCAAAATGTCAACTTTATCGGCCGCATAGCCACCCTCACTCTTGGCGCCGCCACGGTGGGGCGGCCTGCCAGAGCTAAGCTGGTGGACCTGGAAGGCAGGGTTCATCACGTGCTTGTCGAGCCGGTGGACGTCAATCAGACCCTGCCGGAAGGCTCGGAGGTCGTCGTTGTCCGCCAGGAAGGCTCCATCCTGCGCGTCACCACCCATTCCGAGGCCAGCTAAACCGCATCGGGCCCGTCAGGCCGGTATCGCAATACCCTCGCGGCGGCAGAGTTCTTCCATGGCGCTGCCCGGCGGCGGCGGGGGCATGTCGGCGCGGCCGCGCCGGGTCAGTTGGCTGCGCCACAAATGGATCGCCAGAGTATCCGGACCCACAAAGGGATCGACACTCGACCCCGGCAACATCAGCTCGGGAATGCGTTCATAAGGAATGGGATAAAGCGCCGAGCTGGGCAGCACATGGCCCGACAGGCCGCGCTTTTTGACGTGATAGGTCAGCGCCATGGGGCCGGTCGCGCCATATTGCATGAATTCGGGCGCCACCTTCTGTCCCAGCAACCGCTTCAGCGCGACTTCAAACCGCCGCAGCGGCGGCAGGTGCGGCTCAAGCAGGGGCCGCTGCTCTTCCGTAAAAATCGCCAGCAGGTCATCAAGCAGCGGCGCATCGGCGGGGATATGGAGAACAGCGCCATTGACCGAGCCGGGATGTTCATAGGCCATCAGATAATCCGGCGGCCCGGCAAGCGGACGAACGCAATAGACGTCGAGATCGGCATAGACCCCCCGGCCCTGCCGCAGCGCGCTCATGCGGAAATAATCCGAAAATACGCCGGGCGTGCCCCTGCCCTTGTAAAAGACCAGCTTTTCGCGCGGCAGCACTTCGGCGGCGTCGCGCGCAATCGCCCCTTCCGGCAGGCCGGGCACAGGATCGAAGGAATAGACTTCCACCTCATGGCCCTGCCGGCGGAAGGACGCAATCGACAGCGCCTCCAGCCAGCTCATCGGCCCATGCCAGAAACTCACGATTGTGGGCAGGTTGGTCATCGGGCGGCATCTGCTGTGGTGGACGTTCGAGTGGGCTTTTCGCCCGTCTCGAACGTCTTGCCAAGCCCGGATGTCAGCGCGTGACCATTGCCGGTGCGCCAACCACCGCGGCGGTCGCCTGTTCTTCGGCGTCGATTTCGGCCTCCGGCTCCTCGCGCAGCGAATTGGCGAGGGGCCGCTCTTCGAGCAGGAAGCTGAGACCAAAAGCCAGCACCGCGGCTCCGGCGGCGGTGTAAAACACCGGATGGAGCGCGCTGGCAAAGGCTTCCAGCACCATGTTGCGCACGGGTTCGGGCAGAGCCGCGACGGCCTGCGCACTGAAACTGCCGGTGCCAGAGCCTGCGGGCATCACATCGCCCAGCCGGGCGGCGAGGCCGCCGGTGAAGATGGCGCCAAAGACCGACACGCCGATGGAGCCACCGATCTGGCGGAACAGGGTCGTGCCCGCCGTTGCCACGCCCACCATGTCACGCGGCACGGCGTTTTGCGTTGCAGTGATGCTGACGCTGTTGACGGGGCCGATGCCGGCGCCAACAAGGAACATGTAGAGCGCGACAAGCCAGGACGGGGTTTCGAGCTGCATATTGGCCAGCAGCACGACGCCGATGATGAGCACGAAGGTGGCGATGATCGGCAGGATGCGATAGCGGCCGGTGCGGGTCATCAGGAAGCCCGAGATCATCGAGGTGCCGATCAGGCCCACCATCATCGGCACCAATTGCAATGCGGAATCGGTGGGCGACACGCCCTTGGCCAGTTGCAGATACATGGGCAGGAAGGTGATCGAGCCGAACATGGCCATGCCGACGAGGAAGCCAACCGCGCTGGTGACGGCAAAGGTATTGTTGCGGAAAAGTCCAAGCGGCAGCACGGGTTCCGGGGCGCGGGTTTCGACCCAGATGAAGGCGGCAAGGCCCGCGATGGCGGCGATGACCAATCCGATGATTTCTGCCGAGAACCAGGGCCAGGTATTGCCGCCCAGCGAGGTTGCCAGCACGAAGGCAGTCAGCCCGCCCGAAAGCAGCACGAAACCGGCATAGTCGATGGAGTGTTTTACGCGCTCGCCACGCGGCTTCAGCGCCACGGCGATGACGGCCAGCGCCGGAACGCCCAGCGGCAGGTTGATGAGGAAAATCCACTGCCAGGAAAAATGCTCGACGATAAAGCCGCCGGCCAGCGGGCCAACCACGGTGGCCACGCCAAACACGGCGCCGAACAGGCCCTGCACCTTGCCACGCTGGCGCGGCGGGATGATGTCAGCCACCACAGTCATGGCAACGACCATGAGACCGCCACCGCCCAGCCCCTGCACGGTGCGGGCAATGATCAGAAAGGTCATGCTGGCGGCCAAAGCCGAGAGAATAGAGCCGACAAGAAAGATGACGATGGCCACCTGCAGCACGATCTTGCGGCCATAGAGATCGCCCAGCTTGCCATAGATGGGCGCAACCACGGTCGAACTCAGCAGGTAGGCGATGACCACCCATGTCAGATGGTCGAGCCCGCCGAGTTGCCCAACAATGCTGGGCAGCGCGGTGGAAACAATGGTCTGGCCGAGCGAGGCCAGCAAAAGTGTGACGGCGACGGCGCCGATGACCAGTCGGGTTGACTGGTCCTCAGGCGCATCGGCTGGTTGAATTGGGTCTGACATTGCGGCAATCCTCGGCAAAGGGGACGGCGCGCGGCGTCGACCCTTGATCGTAAATTCGTGCCGCTTATATCTGCTTGACACATTTACATGTCAAGAGCATGTATTTGCTGGAAACATGCAATACCCTGAGGGCTGCCATGCCTCTGAACGCCAATTCCGATCTCAACACATTGCTGCGCAAGGCCGGCATTGACGGCGCGACCGCCGATGCGGTGATCGATATAGACAGCATGTTGCAACAGTGGCGGCGCCGCGCCATGAAACGCGAACTCGGCCAGCGGGCGCTGGTCGATCTGCGGATCGGCATCGACCTGCCGCAATATGACGTGCTCGCGGCCATTGATGGTCCGGCGCCCGAATTTGGCGGCGAGGGCGGCGAAACCATGGTGGCGACAGTGGCCGAGCGGCTCAATATCGACCCCTCCCGCGCCAGCCGGCTGGTGAGTGAAATGGTCGAAAAGGGTTTTGCACGGCGGGCCGTGAGTCAGGCCGATGCGCGCCGCACCATTATTGAGCTGACGCCGAAGGGCACGGCAGTCGTCGCCAATGTGCGCGCCTATAAATATCTGCTGGTCGGCGATTTTCTCAGCGTCTGGACGAAGGAAGAACTGGCCACCTTCGTCCCGCTGCTCAAGCAGTTTTCAACCTGGGTCGACGGCGCAGATGCCGCGGCGGCGAAATATGCCGCCGAAATCGAGCAGATGGCGCGCTCGCTCGGCCAGACAGAACCTGAAAAGGCCGAGCTATAAGCTATTCCCCAGCCTGGTCAGAACGGGCTGGTGCGCTTCTTCTTGTGGTCCTTGGGCTTGGCCGATTTGGGATTGACGGCCTTGCTCTTGGCGGGGCGCGGTTCACCCTCAGGTGTCGGCTTGGCCCATTTCGGCTTGCCCTTGTCCTTCACCGTCACATGAGGCGAGCGGGCGGGCTTTGTTTTTTCCGCGCGCGGCGGACGGCCTTCCTGTGGCCGCTCCGACCTTTTCGGGCGCTCGCTTTGCCACTCGGCCTTGGGGCGTTCTGATCTCTGCGGACGCTCCGCCGGTGCTTCAAAGTCATCGGCCTGCAAGGCAGACGAGCCATAGCGCTGCTTGCGGTCTTCGCGCACAGGGCGCGCGGTCGCCGGGTCGTAGCGTTCAACCGGACCAGGCGGACGACGCTTTGGCGGCGCCCGGTCAGGCCGCTCACCCGGACCTTCAATAGCCGAGATGGTCACGCCGCGTTCGCCCGAGCCATTCTTGGCCACGGCGCGCGCAAAGGCATCGACCTTGTCGGCCGCGATCTCGAAGATCGTTTCGGTATCGAAAATGCGGATCGAACCGATAGCCGACTTGGTGACATTGCCCGCCTTGCACAGCATTGGCAGCAGCCAGCGCGGTTCGGCCCGCTGCTTGCGCCCGATGGTCGCCTTGAACCACGCGCCACCGGCAAAAGCCTCGCGACCGCGCGGTTCGCGTCCGGCATCGTCGCCGATGCTCTGGGCGGAAATGTCCTCGGGAACGGGTCGTGCCGCGGGCTGCTGGCGCAGATAGGCCGCCGCAATTGCTTCGGGGCTGTGAAGTGTTAGCAGTGTGCTAACGAATTCCTTCTCTTCGTCACTGGTCGGCGTGGACAATATCTCGGCATTGAGGATCGACTGGCGATAGCGCTCCTCGATGTCCGCCGCCGTCGGCGGAGAGAGCATTTCGACATCCAGCCGCGCCGTCTTGAGGATGCGCTGGGCCACGCCGCGCCGATGGCTGGCGGCAATGATCACACAGGTCCCCTTGCGCCCTGCCCGGCCCGTGCGGCCAGAGCGATGCAGCAAAGTGTCTGCATTTGTTGGCAAATCGGCGTGGATCACCAGATCGAGATTGGGCAAGTCGATGCCGCGCGCCGCCACGTCCGTCGCCACGCAGATCCGCGCCCGCCCGTCGCGCATGGATTGCAGGGCATTGGTGCGCTCGGCCTGGCTCAATTCGCCCGACAGGGTCACGACATCAAAACCGCGATTATGCAGCCGCGCCGAAAGGTGTTTCACCCCTTCGCGGGTCGAGGCAAACACAATCGTATTCACCGAGTCGAACCACAAAAGCGTATTGATTACAGCGTTTTCGCGCTCGGCGGAGGGCACGAGCATAAGCTTGTATTCGATGTCGGTGTGCTGCTCGCTGGAGCTTGTGGCACTAATGCGCAGGGCATCGCGCTGGAAGGTTTTGGCCAGTTGCGCAATGGGCTTTGGCACTGTCGCCGAGAACAGCAGGGTCCGCCGATCCTCGGGCGCCGCATCGAGGATGAATTCAAGGTCTTCACGGAAACCGAGATCGAGCATTTCGTCGGCCTCGTCGAGCACCACCGCCCGCAGCGCCGACATGTCCAGCGCCCCGCGGGTAATATGATCGCGCAGGCGGCCGGGCGTACCGACCACGATATGCGCGCCGCGCTCCAGCGCCCGCCGCTCGGTCCGCGCGTCCATGCCGCCCACGCAGGGTGCCGTCCGTGCGCCGGTTTCGGCATAGAGCCAATCGAGTTCGCGCTGCACCTGCATGGCCAGTTCACGGGTCGGCGCGATCACCAGCGCCAGCGGCGCGCCGCCCTGGCCAAAGCTCTCCTCTTCACCCAGCAGCGTACGCGCAATGGCCATGCCGAAGGCAACGGTTTTGCCAGAGCCGGTCTGGGCCGAAACCAGGAGGTCGCGCCCTTCCGTCTCCGCCTCGATGATGGCCGACTGCACGGGTGTCAGCGTCTCATAGCCCTTGGCAGTGAGGGCGCGGGCGAGTGGGGCAAAGATGGTCTCGGGCAGGGACAATGCAGTTCTTTCGTGGAGGAGATCGTGACTTATAGCACAAACAAGCAAAAAGGCCGCCCGGCGGGCGGCCTTCGAATTTCAATGGCGCTAAGGCGCTTAGCCTACGAGCTCTTCATCCGAGAAGAAATACTTGATTTCCTGGGCGGCAGTCTCGGGAGCGTCCGAGCCGTGGACCGAGTTCTCGCCGACGGAAAGAGCGAATTCCTTGCGGATGGTGCCGGCATCGGCATTGGCCGGGTTGGTCGCGCCCATGATTTCGCGGTTCTTGAGGATGGCGTTTTCCCCTTCCAGAACCTGCACGACGACCGGCGAGGCGATCATCTGCTCGACCAGTTCACCAAAGAAGGGACGGTCCTTGTGAACCGCATAGAAACCCTCGGCCTGGGCGCGGGTCATGTGGATCTTCTTCATCGCGATCGGGCGCAGGCCTGCTTCCTCGAACTTGGTGAGGATCTTGCCGATCAGGTTACGGCGGACGGCATCGGGCTTGATGATGGAAAAGGTGCGTTCGAGCGCCATGGGGTTCGATCCTTGAATGGGTCTGTTGGAAAGGTGGCGCCTTGTAGCGGCGAAGTGTGACGGAGGCAAGATGGGGCCGTTGCGCGCCACCGTGATCTTTTGACCTTGGTCAACAGCGCCGTCACGCACCCTGGAAAATGGATTGCCCGGCCAAGCCGGGCAATATCGCTCGTCGTGATATCGGCGAGCTTGAACCGAAGTCAGTCGTGGTCGACGTCGGTCTGGCCCTTGGCGATCACACTGCCGTCAGGAGCGGTGAGCGTGACATCGACGAGCGAGATGATGTGCTCGGCCTGCACCGTCTGCTCCACTTCGATCTCTACGGCCTGCATGGTGCATACTTCAGCGGTGGAAATGGTCGGGAAAGTGACAAAGAGCGTGCCGTCGACCACCTCGCCCACCTCGGCCGGTCCGACGTCCTCACAGGCGCCGCCGGTATATTCGAACTCGATAGTAATCTGGTTCGGATTGATGCGGTCGGCATCCAGATCGTTGAAAGCGGCTGGCGCGGCGACGGTATCGCCTGCCTTATCCTGTGCGAGGGCCGGGCCGGCGAGGAAAATGGCAGCGATTGCGGCAAGTGCGGCGGGCTGGAATGACATGAAGGGCTCTCTTCAAATTCTTCTCTATAACGCCCCCATCACCCTTCGTGCCGCGACAATCAGGCGACAGCGTGACGCTGGATTGGTCCGAAGAACGGACCGGCCAATGACCGGCCCGTCCGGCGCGGGACTATTCAGGGGTCAGCGTTTCCGTTCCGGTGCCATCCAGCCCGGTAACAGTCCAGATGCCGTCCATGCTGCCGTCTTCCATGATTTCATAGATCAGCAGGCCCAGCGCGTCGCCCTGCGTATAGACAGCCGCAAAAGCATTGCCATTGCGCATACAGACGCCGGTGGATGTAGTTTCGCCTGTGGCCCATTCAATGGCGCAGGTCGTTTCGCTCAGAAGGCTGATCTCGGCTGTGCCCGAATAGCTCGAACCATTGAGATTGGTGCCCTCGACGGAATAGCTGCCGCCAACATCCTGGGCAGCAACGACGGAACAGGTAGCCAGCGCGAAAGCACTGGCGAGGACGATGTGACGCATTTTTCTCTCCCGGTGACGCATGATGCCTCACCACGGGCGCAATTATTCCATTCCGCCTGCCCGCTCACCATCGCTCTTACGAGTGACACAGGGCTCGGTTGCGGAATTGGCAATTGCCACCGGACCTGCATAGTTCTATCCAGCGGCTTTCGTACTGGTTCGCCTGCCTTTTGGCGTCCGCCAGCCCAGTCCTGACGCACGCAGATCGCCTTAATCCATGCTGACCATCAATAACCTCACCTATCGTATCCAGGGCCGCGAACTATTCGAGGACGCCTCCGTCGTTTTGCCGACCGGCTCCAAGACCGGTTTTGTTGGCAAGAACGGCACAGGCAAGACGACGCTGTTTCACCTGATCCAGGGCCATATCAGCGTGGATGCGGGCAATATCGACCTGGCCAAGAAGGCGCGCATCGGCGCCGTGGCGCAGGAAGCGCCGGCGGGCGATGAAAGCGTGCTCGACGTTGTGCTGGCTGCTGACAAGGAACGCGCCGCGCTGATGGCGGAGGCGGAAACCGCCACCGATCCGGATCGGATCGGCGAAATCTACACGCGCCTCGCAGACATCGACGCCCACACCGCCGAAGGCCGCGCCTCGGCCATTCTCAAAGGTCTTGGTTTCGAGCAGGACCGGCAGAATGCGCCGACACGCGAGCTGTCGGGCGGCTGGCGTATGCGCGTGGCGCTGGCCGGCGTGCTGTTCTCCCAGCCCGATCTGCTACTGCTGGACGAGCCGACCAACTATCTCGACCTTGAAGGCACTTTGTGGCTGGAAAAATATCTCGCCACCTATCCCTATACCGTCTTCATGATCAGCCATGATCGCGACCTGCTCAACAAGTCGGTTAATTCGATCATCCATCTCGAGCACCGCAAGCTGACTTTCTACAAGGGCAATTACGACACGTTCGAAAATACCCGCCGGATGCAGATGGAGCTCAACAACAAGAGCCGCGACAAGGCGCTGGAGCAAGTCGCGCATCTGCAAAAATTCGTCGATCGCTTCAAGGCCAAGGCTTCCAAGGCCAAGCAGGCCCAGTCGCGCATGAAGATGATTGAAAAGCTGAAGCCCCCTGCCGCCATGTTTGACGAACATGGCGCGCCCTTCCGCTTTCAGCAGCCCAAGGTCGAACTGCCGACCCCGATGATCACTCTCGACGGCGTCTCGACCGGCTATGGAAACACGACCATCCTGCGCAACATCAATATGCGCATTGACCCGCAGGACCGCATCGCGCTGATCGGCGTCAACGGCAATGGCAAGTCCACCTTTGCCAAGCTGCTGGCGGGCGACATCCCGACCATGAACGGCACGATGCGACTGGGCAAGAAGCTCGAAATCGCCCATTTCGCCCAGCACCAGATGGACAAGCTCAAGCCCGAATGGACGCCGCTGGAGCACATTATCGAGCTGATGCCGACCGACAATGAAGCCAAGCGCCGGTCGCGCCTCAACCAGATGGGGCTGACGACCAGCCGCATGGATACCAAGGCGAAAAACCTGTCAGGCGGCGAGCGCGCGCGCCTCCTTATGGGCCTCATCACCTTTTCGGGCCCGGGCATGATGATCCTCGACGAGCCCACCAACCATCTCGACATCGACAGCCGCGACGCGCTGGTGCACGCGCTCAACGACTACGATGGCGCGGTGCTGATCATCAGCCACGACCGCCACCTGATTGAAGCCACCTGCGATACCCTCTGGATTGCCGAAGGCGGCACGATCCGCGAGCTCGACGAAGACCTCGACAGCTATCAGCGCAGCATCACCTCCACCAAGGAGGGCAAGGGCGGTGGCGGCAAGGGCGAGCGCAAGCTTTCTAAGCAGGAGGCTGCGGCCCGTCGCGCCGAGCTCGCCCCGCTCAAGGCCTCCATCAAGGATGCCGAAGCGCGCATGAGCCGGCTGCAAAGCGAGATCGACAAGGTTGAGGCCATGCTGGCCGATCCGGCGGTCTATAATGGGGCGCCGGACAAGCTGATCGGGCTGGGCAAGGACAAGGCCCGGCACGTCGCCGATCTCGCCAGCACGGAAGAAAAATGGCTGGCACTAAGCGCCGAACTTGAACAGGCCGAAAACGCATGAGACCGGTCTAAACCATCGCCGCAGAGGCGTGTTGACAGTGTTCTGCGCTTGTCATCATCTGTGGCGTCTCTTGCCTCGGAACAGACTTATGCGCCGCGCCTTCGCTCTGCTCCTTCTTGCCTGCATCGCCGCGTTCTCCGCGCCGGTGCAAGCGCAGCAATTTCCCGGTTTGAGCAAAATCCAGCGGGCCGAAGTCGACCGCTTTGCCATCAATAATGGCCGCGTCGTCATCTATCACGAGATGGCGCATATGCTGATCGACCAGCTTCGCCTGCCTGTGCTGGGGCGCGAAGAAGACGCTGCCGACAATATGGCAACCTGGTTCCTGCTCAATCTCCGGAACGCCGATGCCGATCAGGCCCTGGCGGATGCGGCGCAGGGCTGGTTG
>JAEYTY010000085.1 GCA_023433775.1 Pseudomonadota bacterium
AGCACGGCCTTGCCGATCCGGCGATCTTGCAGCATGGCCGCAATGGCCGGGCCCGAGCGTTCCGCCAGATCGAGCAGTGCCCGTACCGGATTGGTTACGGGAATGTCGATCTGGGCGTAAAAACTCTGGTCGGCGTCCTCGGGCTCATAGCGGCTTGTCAACTGCTTCAGGGCCGTATCCAGCTCGTGCTGTGGCAGGCTGACGCCGGACAGGCGCAGGGCAATGGCGAAAGGCTCAAAGCTGCTCATCAGCTGCGTCCGGCGGTCGCCGCGAAGAGGGCGATGGCGGCAGCATTGGACACATTGAGCGATTTGATCGGGCCGGGCATGTCGAGCTTGACCATCTCGTCGCACAGCTCGCGCGTGCGCTGACGCAGACCCTTGCCCTCGGCGCCCATGACAATAGCCAAAGGCTGGTTGCCGGTGCGCGGCTTCAACTGCGTCTCGGATTCAGAATCAAAGCCCAGCACCAGCATTCCGCGCTTCTTGAGCTTTTCGAGCGTATCGGCGAGGTTTCGCACCTCGATCATCGGCACCATGTCCAGCGCGCCCGAGGCGGCCTTTGCCATCACGCCGGTCTCGCGCGGCGAATGGCGGGCCGTGGTGATCACGGCGTCCGCGCCAAAGGCGCAGGCCGTACGCAGGATAGCGCCCACATTGTGCGGGTCGGTAATCTGGTCGAGCACAACAACCAGTTGCAGTGGGTGAATATCGTCGAGCCCAAAACGGCTGACCGGATCAACCTCCAGCGCCGCGCCCTGATGCACAGCCTCGCCGCCCAGCAGGCGGTCGAGTTCCTTGGGCGTGGTTTCCTTGACCGGAACCTTGACCACCGTGCCGATCTCGTTGAGCCGGTTCAGCGCATTCGGCGTTGCCAGCAGCACCTTCTTGATGCGGTTGGGATTGTCCAGCGCAGCGCGCACCGTGTGCAGGCCATAAAGATAGACCGGCCCGGTATCGGGGTCATATTTCGGTTTGGGCGGAAATTTGTTGATGCTCATGGGCTGAGCGGTAGCCGTTTTGCGATGCGGCGGCAAGGTGCGCGAAGCGCTTGGTCGCGCTGCGTGAGCTTTGGCATCAGGGAAGGGGGTGGTGGAGGGGACTGGATTCGAACCAGTGTACGCTAAGCGGTCAGATTTACAGTCTGATGGATTTAACCACTCTCCCACCCCTCCACAACTTCGTCGCAGGCAGGAAACGAAACGCCGTGCATCTCGTCGGGGCGGTTTATGGTGGGCTGTCGCAAAGGTGTCAACACCCTTGAGCGCTTTAGTCGAGAATTCCCCGGACCAGACGGTTTTGTGGTGAACGGCGACGCCACGCTCTTGCCATTCCGGCCATGATCGCGCTAATCGGTGCGCGTGGCCCGGCGCCGCCTTTGCGGGTATAGCTCAATGGTAGAGCAGCAGCCTTCCAAGCTGAATACGCGGGTTCGATTCCCGCTACCCGCTCCAATTCCTCCCTTATCCCTCTGCCGCGTTCCATTCCTTGCGGATGAAGGCGATGGATTCGGCAAACAGCGTTTCAAAATCGGGGAATAGGGGGCGCCACACACGCGTCGCTGCCGCCAGTTCCGGCAGGCCGGCGCCAAAGGCCTCCAGCGTCACCCAGCCATCAAAGCCGGTGCGCTTTGCGGCTGAAAAGATCGCAGCAAAGTCGATCTGCCCACGCCCCGGAATGCCCCGGTCATTTTCCGACACATGCAACACGCCCATGCCGTCGCCGAGATGGGCAATGGCGTCGGGCTGGCTGCGCTCTTCGATATTGGCGTGAAACGTATCGTACATGATCTTGAACGCCGGGTGATCGACCCGGTCCACATAGGCGCGCGCCTGTTCCATGGTGTTGAGAAAATAGGTCTCAAACCGGTTGAGATGTTCGAGCGATAGAATCATGCCGTTTGCTGCGGCCCGCTCCGCCATGGCCCGGTGTGCTTCTGCGCCGTAGCGCAGTTCATCCTCGGTCGGGCCGCTGCCGGTAAAATGCCCGATGGGCGCGTGGAAAGGTCCGCCGACGGATTCGGCGCCCAGCGCTATGGCGCAATCGAGCGCCCAAACGAGATGGGCAATACCCGCCTTGCGGATGGCGGCGTCACTGCTGACGGGATTGGCTTCGGGCGTCGGTATGATGGAAGTGGTCGTGCGGCGCAACTCGAGCCGGTCCAGCTCGCCGCCCAGCCACGCATAGTGATCGGGCGTGCCGCGCAGCACCGGAATTTCCACGCCGTCATAGCCCAGCGCCTTCAGCCTTTCGAGCCAGAGCAAGTGCTCCGCCTCGATATGCCCGCTGAGACAGAGCAGATTGATCCCGACCTGCATGACGCTTATCCTCCCGACGTCTTTTGCCCCATTCTAGACCAGCTTGCGCGTCGCCCGACAGATGGCGATGAAATTTTCCGCGCAGTGAGAAAGCTTTGCTGCGCCCCGCGCCATTTCAACGAAGGCCCGTATTCCGAATGAAAACCTATTCCGTCCCGCATTCCGACCTTACCATGTCCAGCATTGTTCTTGGCATGATGCGCATCTCCAAAATGACCGATGCGGATATTCAGTCTCTGTTCCATGGCGCAATGGAATCGGGCGTCACCGTCTTCGACCACGCCGACATCTATGGCGGCGATCATCTATGCGAGACGCGCTTTGGCGAGGCCATGAAACTTTCGGTCGAAGATCGCGCCCGCATCATGATTCAGTCCAAGGTTGGCATTCGGCGCGGCTGGTTTGATTTTTCCGAGGAACACATCCTGCGCGCCGTCGATGAATCGCTGGCCGCCCTGCGCACGGATTATCTCGATGTGCTGCTGCTGCACCGGCCCGATACGCTGGTCGAGCCCGAAGAGGTCGCCAGCGCCTTCGACAAGCTCCACGCCGCCGGCAAGGTTCGCCATTTCGGCGTGTCCAATCATACGCCCGGCCAGATCGAACTGCTCAAATCTGCCGTGAACCAGAAACTGCTGTTCAACCAGATGCGGCTCAGCCTCGCCCATGCCAATCTCGTGGCGCAGGGTATTGCCGCCAATATGGCGCGGCTCGATCAGTCCATAAGCCGTGACAATGGCCTGCTCGATTATTCCCGCCTCAATGGCATGATGCTGCAGGCATGGTCGCCGTTCCAGAACAAGACGTTCAATGGCTCCTTCGTGGGTGATCGCGAGAACTACGCTGACCTCAATAATCTGCTCGACGAACTCGCCGCCGCCTATGGCGTTACCCCCACAGCGATGGCCGTGGCCTGGATCACCCGGCATCCAGCCAATATCCAGGTTGTTCTGGGCACGACATCGCCAGCCCGCATCGCGGAAGCCGCCACAGGTTCGTCGGTGCCGCTGTCGCGCGAGCACTGGTATCGCCTGTTTACCGCTGCCGGATACACCGTCCCCTAGGCATTGCCTGAAAAAGGGCAGGGCCGCGGGATCAACAGGCACGACACCCACTTGCATCGCGCCGCCTTTGCCATTAGACACGGCCTCGCCTGAAGGGGTTTAGCTCAGTTGGTAGAGCATCGGTCTCCAAAACCGAGGGTCGTGGGTTCGAGTCCCCCAGCCCCTGCCAGGCAATTTCACCGACATAGTTGAATGATTATTCCGCCTGCCGATCAACCGGCAGACGCGTCGCAAAGCTATTCCGCAGCCATTGGTGCGTGAGCGTCGTGGCGAACTTTGAGGCGGTTTAGCTGATGGGCAGCATGGGCAAGCAGGGCGCTGCGGGTGGCTTCCTGAGAAAAGCCTTCGCATTCGGCCCGGACCTTGAGGTCGAGGCTGTAATTGGTCGTGTTGCCCATGAAGGTTTCGCGGATGCCGACGCGCACGACGCCACGGACACGGCCCGCGATGACCTTGTCGGCTCCAAAATGTACTAAATGACAGGCAGTGACTTCGAACGACATCGGCACCTCCTGGTACACCAACTCCGCCGCTGTCTCTATCGAAGGCCATCCCGCACCGCGAATCAAGCGTATTTGCGAACGTTATGCACTTATGCTTTACGGCATGGGTCTAGCCGGGCAGGGGCGCCGTGCCATTTAAGCCCCGCAGGACTGTTGCCAAGTCCGGACAAATTCTCTAGATAGCCCATCTCCAGCCGTGCGGGATTCCTGCGCGGCCTTTGGTTTTGCACCAAGATACCAAGAGTAGACTTGCCAATGGCCCGTACCAACCCGATCACCTTTCTGCAGCAGGTCCGCTCAGAAATCAGCAAGGTCACCTGGCCGGGCCGGAGCGAGGTTCTGATCTCGACGATCATGGTTCTCGTGCTGGTCACGTTTGCGAGCCTGTTTTTCCTCTTGGCCGACCAGGTCATTTCCTGGCTGGTCCAAATGATGCTTTCGATCCGCTGAGGCGGGTCCAACTAGAGACTGGGAGCGGCTGCGCGGCATGGCCAAACGCTGGTACATTGTTCAGGCTTACTCGAATTTCGAGCGCAAGGTGGCGGACGCCATTCGGGAAAAGGTCGCTCAGACCAAGCTCGAACATCTGTTCGAAGACGTGATTGTTCCGACCGAGAAGGTTGTCGAGATCCGTCGCGGCCGCAAGGTCGATACCGAACGCAAGTTCTTCCCCGGCTATGTGCTGGTGAAGATGGATATGACCGATCAGGCCTTTCACCTGATCAAGAATACGCCGAAGGTGACCGGCTTCCTGGGTGCGGATAACAAGCCCATGCCGATCTCGGAAGGGGAGGCTATGGCCATCCTGCAGCAGGTGCAGGACGGCGTGGATCATCCCCGTCCGACCGTCAGCTTCGAAGTGGGCGAGAATGTGCGTGTCTCCGACGGGCCTTTCGCCAGCTTCAACGGCATCGTCGAAGAGGTGGACGAGGAACGCTCCCGCCTCAAGGTCGAGGTCTCGATTTTCGGGCGCCCCACTCCGGTGGAGCTCGAATATGGTCAGGTCGAAAAGGTCTGATCAGGTCGTTGCGCAAGCACGCCGTATAGAATTTCCGGCGCAAGCCGGGAACCTGTCGGGGAAGCCCGGCAAAACCCGTGGAAGGGGATGGCGCTTAGCCAGCGTCAGGAAACCGTACCACGGCTTCAACTGCCTCTCGGGGCAACACAGAAGGATAGAACATGGCTAAGAAAATCACGGGCTATATCAAGCTCCAGGTGCCGGCTGGCTCTGCCACCCCGTCGCCTCCGATCGGTCCCGCTCTCGGTCAGCGCGGCCTGAACATCATGGAATTCTGCAAGGCCTTCAATGCGGCTACGCAGGAACTGGAAAAGGGTTCGCCCATTCCGACCGTGATCACCGCCTATGCCGACAAGAGCTTCACTTTCGAAATGAAGCAGCCGCCGGTGACCTACTTCATCAAGAAGGCGCTCAACCTCAAGTCCGGCTCGAAGCTGCCGGGCAAGGACAGCGCCGGCACCATCACGCAGGCACAACTGCGCGATATCGCCGAAAAGAAGATGAAGGATCTCAACGCCGATGACGTCGAAGCCGCAATGTCGATGATTGCCGGTTCCGCCCGTTCCATGGGCATTCAGGTCGAGGGCTAAGAGATATGGCAAAGATCGCAAAGAAGGTCGCAGCCGCCCGCGAGGGCATCGACCGCAACAAGCTCTACAAGCTTGAAGAAGCCATCAAGATGGTGAAGTCGAAGGCCTCGGCCAATTTCGACGAAACTGTCGAGATCGCAATGAATCTGGGTGTTGACCCCCGCCACGCCGACCAGATGGTCCGCGGCGTCGTGAACCTGCCCAACGGCACCGGCAAGACCGTACGCGTTGCTGTGTTCGCCCGTGGCGCCAAGGCTGATGAAGCCAAGGCCGCTGGTGCAGACATCGTCGGCGCCGAAGACCTGCTGGAAGTCATCCAGGGCGGCAAGATCGATTTCGATCGCTGCATTGCCACGCCGGACATGATGCCGCTGGTCGGTCGTCTTGGTAAGGTCCTTGGCCCGCGTAACCTGATGCCGAACCCCAAGGTCGGCACGGTGACCATGGACGTTAAGGGCGCTGTCGAAGCTGCCAAGGGTGGTGCTGTCGAATACCGCGTCGAAAAGGCTGGTATCATCCATGCCGGTATCGGCAAGGTGTCGTTCACCGAAGCTGCGCTGCTCGAAAACATCAAGGCGTTCACCGACGCCGTTCAGAAGTCCAAGCCGGCTGGCGCCAAGGGTACTTACCTCAAGCGCGTCTCCGTCAGCTCCACCATGGGCCCTGGTGTCCATGTCGAGCCCGCTTCGGCGCTTTAATTAGATTTCGGGGGCCTCGGCCCCCGGAAACGCTAACAGTCTGCTAGCATTAGGTAGCGGAATGGTGGCGTTAAGTCCTGTCCGAGACTGCCGGTGCCAGCCGATTTGGGTTGGCTTAATATCGCAAGATGCCAGCATAGATGGGGTGAAGACCACGATTTTTCTGCGCCGAACGGGGCAGGGTGATTGCGGTTCGAACCAGGCCAGTTGCCCTACCGGGCGGCGCGGTTGACAGGCGTTAAACCGTTGCTCCTCTCCTCCTTTCGGGGAGATCGGAGGGCAGCAATTGGCAATGGCCCGGGGTGACTTTCACCGGGTTAAATGTGGAGACTAGCAGTGGAAAGAGCGGAAAAGCGTGAGCTTGTCGCATCGCTTCAGTCAGCCCTCTCGGGCGCTGGATCGATCGTCCTTGCGCAGAATACCGGTCTGACCGTGGCCAACCTGGAGTCGCTTCGCCGTGAGGTGAAGGCTGCAGGTGGTTATGTGCGGATCGCAAAGAACCGTCTTGCCAAGCTTGCTCTGAAAGACACCGACCACGCTGACATCTCGGGCCTGTTCACAGGTCCGATCGTCATCGCCTATGCGGAAGACCCCATGACTGCGCCCAAGATCGCGCAGAAGTTCGCTGACAAGAACGCAAAGTACGTCGTTCTTGGTGGCGTCATGGGCAAGACCGCTCTCGACGCGAATAGCGTCAAGGCGTTGTCGACCATGCCGTCGCTGGACGAACTGCGCGCAACGCTCGCCGGGATGCTCAAGCAGCCCGCCACGCGTATCGCGTCGGTCGTCGTCGCGCCTGCTGGTGGTATCGCACGTGTGTTGGCCGCTCATGCGGAAAAGAGCAACGAAGCAGCGTAACCCCCACGGCCCGGTTCCTCAGAACCTGGGCTGGTTTGAACTGAACACTGAAAAAGAGAGATTTATCAAATGGCCGATCTCGCCAAGATTGTTGACGACCTGTCCGCATTGACCGTCCTGGAAGCTTCCGAGCTGTCCAAGATGCTGGAAGAAAAGTGGGGCGTTTCCGCCGCTGCTCCGGTTGCAGTTGCTGCTGCTGCCGGTGGTGGCGCTGCCGCTCCTGCTGCTGAAGAGAAGACCGACTTTGACGTGATCCTCGCCTCCTTCGGCGACAACAAGATCAACGTCATCAAGGAAGTCCGCGCCATCACCGGCCTGGGCCTCGGCGAAGCAAAGGCTCTGGTTGAAGGTGCTCCGAAAGCTGTCAAGGAAGGTGTCAACAAGGCTGAAGCCGAAGACATCAAGAAGAAGCTCGAAGAAGCCGGCGCCAAGGTCGAACTCAAGTAATTTCGACTTTTGCCTTGAAATTGGCGAGATGGCGCTTTATGTGCCATCTCGCTTCTTCGTTTCCACTCGAAACGATTCGCCGGGCCGATTGGATGGGTCGCAGGCGGCAATTTGCGGAATATATGACGATTTTTGATGTCTGAGGAACGCTGACGTCCACGGAACCTCATGGTTTTTGCCATGGGGGTTTTGACGTTTCTGGCCTCTTCTTCCTGCGGCTCGGGAAGAATTCGAGACATTGATGAGCCTGAAAATGCCCCCTTACGGGGCACATATCCCGATACCCGACGGCTGATTGTCGGGTCTTTGGAGATGTGCCTCCGAGACAATCGCTAGACAGAGGAGCCCTCATGGCTACCACGTTCAACGGCCGCCGCAAGGTTCGCAAATCCTTCGGCTCCATCCGCGAAGTCACGGACATGCCCAACCTGATCGAAGTCCAGAAGGCTTCCTATGATCAGTTCCTTCTCGTCGATGAGCCCAAGGGTGGCCG
>JAEYTY010000096.1 GCA_023433775.1 Pseudomonadota bacterium
CAGCCGCTCCACTGCCTCGGGCGCCTGCTCCTTGAGCCGCGCGTTCTGCCGCTGAACGGCACGGGCGAAGGTCACATAGTCCTGCGCCATGCGCGTCTTCTCTGGCGTCAATTCGCCTGCCTGGCGCATCCGGCCGGCGCGGAGCAGCACGGTTTCCTGGTTCATGATATCCACCAGCGCTGCCAGTGCCGTTTCTACGGTCTGGCACAATTCATGGGCAGGCAGGCTGTCCAGTGCTGCAAGGCGTGCTGCTGCGGTCATTTATATGCTCCCTGCACATTGATCTGATTATTGGCCGCTTCCTGCATTGCGAGCAGCTCGGGTAGAAGTTGTTCGGCAATGCCGAGGCCGCCATTCTGCGCCATGGCGGATGCCATCATTTCCGATTGCATCGAGCGCCAGGTTTCCTCGCCAAAGCCACCGCCCATGGCGCTTTCATCGGTTTTGAGGCTCGAGAACAGTTCCTTGGTCAGGGTATTGAGAAAGACGCCCTCGAACTCTTCGGCCTGCTTTTTGACGCGCTCATATTGAGCCGGCGTGAGTGTCGAGCCGGGACGGGCAATTGCGTCGGTCATCACAGCACCTCGATTTCGGCCTGCAGGGCGCCTGTGGCCTTGATCGCCTGGAGGATGGCGATCAGGTCACGCGGCGAAATGCCGAGCGCATTGAGACCATCGACCAGTTCTTGCAGGGTCACGGATTCCTGGACCAGTTGCAGCGCCGTGTCCGTCTGCGTCACATCCAGATTGGTATTGGGATCGACATTGGTCTGGCCCAGCGAAAGCGGGTTTGGCTGCACGGTCTGTGGATTTTCGGCGATAGTCACCGTCAGGTTCGACTGCGCCACAGCAACGCTCGACACCCGCACATCCTTGCCCATGACGATAATGCCGGAATTCTCGTCGATGACGATTTTGGCCGACTGGTCGGTATGAACGATCAACTGCTCAATATCGGTGAGCAGGTCGACGATATTGCCGTTGAAATTATGGGGCAGGGTCAGGCGGACGGTGGACGGATCCTCCGGAACAGCCGTCGGCACCCCGATGAAATCGTTGATGGCAAGGGCGATACGACGCGCCGTGGTGAGGTCGGGGTTGCGCAGCGAAAGTCGCAGGGAATGCTGAGAGCCAAGCTGGAAGTCGATCTCGCGCTCGATCAGCGCCCCAGAGGAAATGCGTCCGGTGGTGGGTACGCCCGAAATGACGGTAGCGGCATCACCCTCGGCCTTGAAGCCATTGATCAGCACGGGGCCCTGCGCCAGCGCATAGACTTCGCCATCCGCACCAAGCAGGGGTGTCACCAGCAAGGTGCCGCCCTGAAGGCTGTCAGAGTCGCCCAGCGCGGCGACCGACACATCCATGCGCGATCCCTGGGTGGAGAATGGCGGCATATTGGCTGTCACCATCACGGCTGCCACATTTGCCGTCCGGACATTTTCGCCCTGCGTATTCACGCCAAGACGCTCTAGCATGGCCTGCAGGGACTGACGGGTGAAGGGTGAATTGTTGAGGCTGTCACCGGTGCCGTTGAGACCCACGACCAGACCGTAGCCCACGAGCTGGTTCTCGCGGACGCCTTCCATTTCCACGATGTCCTTGATACGCGCTGGCGCCGCAATAGATGGCGCCACGCTGGTCAAGGCGAGGCTGGCGCTCAGTGCGACAGCTAGGCAGGTTCGGATTGTTCGCATAAACATGGCAGTCCCCGAAAGATGCCGCCCCATCCCCATGGCGCGGCCTTCGCAGTGACTAATGCCAGAACTGTGCCAGTTCCTTTTCAGTGCTGAGCGCTTTGATTTAAAAGGTTATTTTCCTTCGTGCTAGAGCGGGGCTTTCTGGTGACGCCGACGGGTGAGCAAATCTTGCCGGGCACGTTAATCACCTGTTAACCATGGTGGGCAGATTTTGCCGCTAGTGTCCTATGAGGAGGGTGAGTCAGCCTCGTGCGTATTGAAGCCAATAATCGTACAGCCGGTATTTCCGGTCGCAGTGCCGCCGCCAAGGCAGGCAGCGGTCCGGCATTTGTGCCGGCTGGCGGTGAGGGCAATGCGCGTGTGGCTTCTGCGGCGCCCGTCGCACCATCCGCCGGGCTCGATGCAATTCTGGCGCTACAGGCAGTGGGCACCTCAACCGAGGGCAAGCGCCGGACTTTGCGTCGCGGCAGCAAGTTGCTCGATGGTCTGGAAACCATGAAAGCCGACCTGCTGGTGGGGCATATTGGTGCAGAGCGTCTCGATGCGCTGATTGGTGAATTGGCGCAAATGCGCGAGCGGGTCGAGCCGGGTCTTGACGCCGTGCTCGACGACATCGAGTTGCGGGTTCGGGTAGAGCTGGCCAAACTTGGGCGTTTTCCCCCGTTCTAGCCCTGCTTAAGTGCGCCGCCGGAACCACTTTTCCGCTGATTTCATCAAAATGTTGTCAGTAACCGTCTATAGGTCCGCTGCAAGCGCACCGTCATGTGTTAAGCAGCCGCGCTATGCGCGCTTGCCGCACGAAGATCAGGCGCATATACAGGCCGCCAAGGGGCGCATTGGAGTTGAGTCTGCTGATGTCATCGGTCGAAACGATGGAATACCGGCCCAGTGAAGACGAGCCGTTCATGAACCCGCGCCAGCGGGAGTACTTCCGGAACAAGCTTCTGGCCTGGAAGGACGAGATTCTCCGCGAGAGCCGGGAAACCTTGGAAAACCTGCAGGAAGAGAGCCAGAACCACCCCGATATGGCCGACAGGGCCAGTTCGGAGAGTGATCGGTCGCTTGAGCTGCGCACGCGTGATCGCCAGCGCAAGCTGATTTCCAAGATCGAAGCGGCGCTGAAGCGGCTTGACGACGGCACCTATGGCTATTGCGAAGAAACCGGCGATCCCATTGGCATTGCCCGCCTCGACGCCCGACCCATTGCCACGCTGAGCCTTGAGGCCCAGGAGTTGCATGAGCGTCGCGAGAAGGTTTACCGCGACGAGTAGTCGTCCCAACCGATAGAAATTAAAAGCCCGCAGTGATGCGGGCTTTTTGTTGGCTTAGCGATCAAAAGCGTCGCGGTTCCGGTCGTGGATGACCTTGGCTTCGTCGGTCATCTGCTCATTAAAATCGTCGAGCTCAAAGGCCGGGCGAATCTCAATTTCGCTTTCGCCATACATGGGGTTCGGGCAGCGCTTTACCCATTCGACAGCCTCGTCCATGTCCTTGACCTGCCAGACCCAATAGCCGGCGACCAGTTCCTTGGTTTCGGCGAAGGGGCCATCGATCACCGACCGGCTGGAACCGCTGAAGACGATGCGCTTGCCTGCCGAACTCGGCTTCAGGCCATCGCCGGCCAGCATTATCCCTGCCTTGATCAGTTCCTCATTGTATCTGCCCATGGCCTCAAGCATTTCGCCCGAAGGCATGATGCCGTTTTCACTGTCGGTGGTGGCTTTTACAAAGACGATGACACGCATGGTTTTCTCCTGACTCTACGGGGCCCTATCGGCGCTCCTGCCAAACCGACGAGCGGCGACCACCAGCTTCGACATTTTATTTTGCGGCCATTCAGGCCCCATATCGCCGCTTGAGGTGCTCCTTGAAGTGATCCGCGTTGAGCGGCTCACCGGTGGCACGGGTGATGAGTTCCGGTGTCGAATAGCGAGATGCCTGGTCCCAGATGCGATCAGCGCGCCACTGATTGATGGCGCCGAATTCGCCCTTGCGGATCTGCTCACCCATGTCCGGTATGTCACGCGCCATTGCAGCGCCTTGTTGCGCCGCAATCATTGCTCCCAAGGTGTAGCTGGGGAAATAACCGAAAGCGCCGCCCGGCCAGTGCACGTCCTGCATCGGGCCGTCCTTGGGGTCATCGATCGTTGAGATGCCGAGATATTCGGTCATCTTGGCATCCCAGGCCTCGGGGATCTGGCTGGCTTCGAGCTTGCCGTTCACAAGATCCTGCTCAAGTTCGTAGCGCAGGATAACGTGCAGGGGGTAAGTCACCTCATCGGCATCGACCCGGATATCGCCGCGCTCGACGAAGTTTACCTCAGCCAGGATATCGGCGATGTCCCAACCGGGAATTGCTTCCTCACCAAGATGCATATGCACCAGTGGCAAGGCGAATTCCCAGAATTCGGGGCTCCGCGCCAATTGCATTTCCACGAACAGGCTCTGGCTTTCGTGAATGCCCATGCCACGTGCCTTGCCCAGCGGCCAATGCGACCATTGCTTCGGCAATCCCTGCTCATAGAGCGCGTGCCCGGTTTCGTGCAGCACACCCATCAGCGAGGTGAGGAATTCGTCCGTACGATAACGCGTGGTCATCCGAACATCTGTCGGCACGCCGCCGCAGAAGGGGTGATGCGAGATTGCAAGGGAGCCATGGGTGAAGTCGAAACCCACGGCGCGCATAGCGGCGAGGCCAAGTTCGCGCTGCTTTTCGATGGGGTAGGGTCTGTTGAGAACCTTGCGCGGACGGCGCGATAACCGCTCTGCCTGCACCGCAAGAGCTTCGGGCACGAATCCCTTGAGAAAACTCTTCAAATCGGCAAACACGCCATCAAGCTGAGCGGTGCGGTTTCCCGGATCATATTGATCCATCAGGGCATCATAGGGCGCCAGGTTCAGCGCGCTCGAACGGAGTTGTGCCTCCTCCCGAACAAGAGCGACGACGCCTTCCAGCGCAGGCAAAAAACTGTCCCAATCGCCTTTGGCGCGCAGCTCGCGCCAAAGCTGTTCCGAGCGCATCGTGGCCGCCGTGCGGCGCTGCACGAACTCGGTGGGCAGGCAGGTGGCGTTGATATAGCTGCGCTCAAATTCGTTGAGAGCAAGTGTCTGGTCGGGATTGGGATCGCTGGCGCGCGCCGCCGAAATCCAATCAGCAATTTCGGGTGCGGTGGCCTGAGCGTGATACATGCCTGCCAGATTGGCCATGGCCTCGGCGCGTTTCTCGCCGCCGCCAACCGCCATATGGGTGGCTTCATCAGCGCCTAGAATGGACAGCGCATGTTCAAGCGCCTCCAGCTTGCGGCCAAGGTCATCGAGTTTCTGGAAGGACATGAGAGGCTCCGGCTTGTTGCCAGAGATGTTTCATACCCACGCCAACCCGGCAAGCATCAGGCTTTATTTGTTTGTGCGCCGCGGGCCCAATGCTGCGCCCAGTCCGGCGCCAAGTGCCAGGCCCATGGCGAGGCCGGTTGGCAAATTGCCAAGTGTAACCCCAAGCGCGGTGCCTATAGCTAACCCCAGTGCGATTGCTAAACCCATGGTGATCTGCCCCGAATTTGGCCCCGATAGTCTCCCAACAGATAGGTAGGCAATGGGTTCCCTTGAAGGGGTAGGCAACATGAAATCCGCTTTGCGCTGCGAAAAGGGGATGAGGCGCAACCGGGGAGTTGCGCCTCTTGGGGATTGGTCCGGGCAGCTTCTGCTCCCCGGACCGGGCCGCTCCATTCTGGCGCGACCGGTCTACACGGCACCACGACGGGGATCGTGGCGCCGATTGGGGAACTGTTAGAAGGGCAGGATGGCGTCCATCACCTGCTGGCCATAGCGCGACTGCTGCATGTCGGTGATCTGACCGCGGCCACCGTAGGAGATGCGGGCTTCGGCGATCTTGGACGAGGCAATCGTATTGTTGGCCTGGATGTCGGAGGGGCGGACAATGCCCGAGACGATGAGGTCGCGGACCTCGAAGTTCACGCGAACTTCCTGGCGCCCCTCAATGACGAGATTTCCGTTCGGCAGCACCTGGGTGACGACGGCCGCGACCGAGGTTTCAAGCGATTCCTGCCGGTTGACCGAGCCATTGCCGGTGTCCTTGAGGCCCGAGTTGAAGTCAATTGCGGCCTGGGGGTCGACGGTCAGTTCGGTATTGTCCATCACATTGGTGAAGGCCGCTCCAAAAATCCCGCCCATGCCGGCCGTATTGGTCGAATTGCGCGACCGCTGGGTCTGGTTGTTGATCTTGGCGCTATCCTGGATGGTCACCATCACGGTGAGGATGTCGCCGATGCGGTGGGCGCGTTCGTCCTTGAAGAAGCCCTTGGCTGAGGTGCGATAGAGCGAGTTTGGCTGGTACGTGTCAGCGATGGGCTCAGGCATCGGCATCCGTACTGGCTGGTAACCAGCCGTCGTCGTGGGGTCTTGAATGGCCGTGAGAACAGGAGCCTGTCCGACATTCGCCAGGCGGTCCATTGTGTTGCAGCCAGCGAGCGCTGCGGCGAAGGTCAGGATGGTGGCGATCTTGGCGATGTTCATTTTCATAATCCCGATCAGAGGCCGGCCAGGGTGACTGCAGAGGTGGAAACCTCCACGGCGCCCGGTGCAATGGCGATGGCGCTTACGGCGCGTCTGGACATAAGGTTGAGGACTTGCAGCGGAGCGCCTTTCGATGCGCTCGTCACGGCCTGTCCCTTGACGGTCAGGGTCAGTGGTCCCTGGCGATAATAGATGGTCACAAGGTCGTTCTTGGCCACGGTAATGGGCGTGCTAACATCGCTGGCCTTGAGGAGCATTCCCTCGCGGCTCTGGCGGTTCAGCGACTTGCCGACCAGCTGTTCCACCGAAAGAGGCGCGGCAGCATCGGCCTGACGCAGAGATACCGGGCGCATGACGATATGCTCGGGCATGAGCACCGTGCCGGCAGGCAGGGTCGATGCCAGGTGTGGCGCCTCGATGCTGAGTTCCACCGTGCCGGTCACGTCCAGCGGCTGGCTGCGGCCAGCGAGCATGAAACGCGCCGAAAAGCTGCCATTGCCGGGCAGGTAGCGGAGGTTTTCGAGGCGTGCCGGATAGTCGGACACTTCCACCTGCATCGGATCAATCGGCTTGGTGAACAGGGTATTGGCCTGCATTCCGGGGATGATGATGTCGCGGGCGCCGAGGTCTTCGGCGATCAGGCTGGCCAGCAGCGTTTCGTCCACCACATTTGCGGCACGCGACACCGACACGTGTGAGAGGCCGTTGAAATCGAAGTCTGTCAGGCCCGCGCGGGTCGTCGCGGTGCGCAATGTGGCGACATCCACATTCCCCGTGGTGCCGGGCAGGGGAGCACGAAACAGCGGCGTTTCGGCCAGCACGCCTGCGTCATCGAACAAGTCGCCAATCGTGACGATAGGATCGACCACAAGGACGTCTGCCTTGAGGAGCGGTGCTGCATGGGCCATGCCGCAAGGCAGAGCCAGGGCAAGGGCGGCGGTGAGTATCTGAGCGGCTTTCATCACGGACCTCATCAACGCAGCTGGCTGGTTGCGCGCATCATTTCGTCGGCGCCGGAGATGACGCGGGCGTTCATCTCGTAGGCGCGCTGCGCGGCGATTAGGTCGGCGATTTCGGTCACCGAATTGACATTGGCCATTTCGAGGTAGTTCTGCAAAAGGTCGCCCGTGCCATCGGCATTGGGGACATTGATCTGCGCTGCGCCGCTGGCGGGCGTTTCGAGGAACAGATTGTCGCCCATCGATTCAAGGCCGGACTTGTTGACGAAGCGTGCAAGCTGCAACTGCCCAAGCTGGGTGGGGGCCGTATCGGTGCCGATAAAGGCCTCGACCATGCCATCAGATGAAATCGAAACGCCGCGGGCGTTGCCGGGGATATTAATGCCGGGCTGCAGCGGGTAGCCGCCCGAGGTGACGATCTGGCCATCGGCGTCACGATCAAACGAGCCGTCGCGGGTGTAGGCCGTGCGCCCGTCGGGCAGCTCGATCATGAAGAAGCCTTCGCCGCGAATGGCGAGATCGAGTTCGCGCTCCGTCATGTTGACCGTGCCCTGGCTCATCACGCGGGGCGTGGAGACGGTACGCACGCCGGAGCCGATTTCGAGACCGGCAGGAACCATCGTGCCCTGATCGGATGTCTGCGCGCCCGCGCGGGTGATCTGCTGGTAGAGCAGGTCCTGGAATTCCGCACGCTGGCGCTTGAAACCGGTGGTGCGCATATTGGCGATATTGTTGGAGATGACTTCGACATTGCGCTCCTGAGCGCCCATGCCGGTCGATGCAATATAAAGTGCTTTCATGGCGGGTACTCCGGATTAGGCGTTGGCGTCGCCGAGGCGCTGAATGGCGGTGCGACGCAGTTCGTCCTGCTTCTGGGTGAGATTGGCGATGGACTCATAGGCGCGGGTGACGCGGATCATTTCGGCCATCTCTGAAACGCCGGAGACATTGGAGCGCTCGAGATAGCCCTGCATCGCTTGGGTGTTGGTGGCGCGTGCCGGTGTGCCGCCGGAAAAGAGGTTTGAGCCTTCGCGAACCAGCGATTGCGGGTTGTCGAACTCCACGATCCGGAGCCGCCCCTTTGCACCGGCGCTGGAAGAAACCGTGCCATCGCTGGCGATCGTGATGCCGGTTTCATCGGGGCCAAACTGCATCGGGCCACCTTCGCCCAGCACCGGGTTACCCGATGCATCGACCAGCGTGCCATTATTGCTGAGCTGGAAGGAGCCGGTGCGTGTCCAGCGGTCGCCGCCGGGTGTCTGAATCGCAAAGAAGCCGTCGCCATTGAGGGCAACGTCGAGTTCGCTGCCGGTCTGCATCATCGCGCCGGAGGTAAAGTCGCGCATCGTGGCCCAGTCCTGAACATAGGACAGGGGCTGATCCAGTGTCTTGAAGTCACGATGACGGGCGACCGGCATGACATATTCTTCGAACAGCAGCTGTTCTGCCTTGAAGCCAGAGGTATTGATGTTGGCCATGTTGTTGGCCACCACATCCATCTGACGCTGCAGCCCCATCTGGCGGCTGAGACTGATCAGTTGAGCATTCTCGATCATGGCGATCCCCGTCTTAAGTCCCCAAGGCGTCCGACTTCCCCAAGCCTGCCGCCTCGCCCTTAGCGTTGCAGTAACCATGCCAAGGTTGGATTTTATGTAAAATCAGGCATTTAGCGGGGAGAAGAGCTTAACGCTGACCGGGTAGCCTCTGGCGGACCGGCAAAAGCTGCCCGGCAAAAACTGCCGCCAGATTGGCAATGTTAACCATTCGTTAACCAGCGCAGCCTTAGCTGGAAGAGAGCCGGAATCGTCCGGAAAGACTTCTATTTGGCGGGGCGATTATGGCTGCGGATGCAGAAGTCGGGACTGAGGCACCGGTCAAGAAGGGCATTCCTAAGCTTTTCATCTTCATTGGTGCCGCAATCGTGATTGTGCTGCTTGGCGGCGCAGGCCTCTTTTTCTTTCTGTCGTCAGGCTCCAGCGAAGCTTCCGCCGAGGGCGGGCACGCCGCGCCCGTCATGTCGACCGACACGTTTATTTTTAACCTGCCGCCCATGATGGTCAATCTGAATGGCGGTGGTGAAACCCAGTCGTTCATGAAGCTGACAGTTGCGCTCGAAGTCGCCGACGAAGCCATGATGACACAGATTCAGCCGCGCCTGGCCAAGGTCGTCGACGCATTTCAGGTCTATTTGCGCGAGCTGCGCCGCAGTGACCTGGAAGGCTCAGCGGGCATTTATCGGCTCAAGGAAGAACTGCTGCGTCGCGTGAACCTGGCGATCTATCCCGCCCACGTGGAGAGCGTGTTGTTCAAGGAAATCCTGGTGCAATAATGGCAGGGCCCAGTGATCAGGACAAACTGAGCGACGATTGGGGGTTGGACGGGCTGGATCTGCCTGCCGGCTCTCCTGAAGTTGAAACGGAGCTCAGCGAAGAAGAGCAGGCCGCTGCGGCTGCTGCCGAATGGGCAGCCATGATTGAAGGCAATGATGCCGACGGTGATGGTGGCGCTGACCGGGTGCTCAATCAGGATGAAATCGACAGCCTTCTCGGCTTTGACTCGAGCGCTGGCAGCAATGTTGAGTTGACCGGCGTTCAGGCGCTGATCAATTCCGCGCTGGTCAGCTACGAGCGACTGCCGATGCTCGAAATCGTCTTCGACCGGCTTGTGCGGCTGACGACGACGAGCCTTCGCAATTTCACCTCCGACAATGTGGAAGTGACGCTCGATTCCATTTCCTCAGTGCGGTTTGGCGATTATCTCAATTCCATTCCGCTGCCGGCTATTCTCTCGGTCATCAAGGCTGAGGAATGGGAGAATTACGGCCTGCTGACCGTCGACTCCAATCTGATCTATTCGATGATCGACGTCCTGCTGGGCGGTCGCCGCGTCGGCGGCAATATCCGCGTTGAGGGCCGGCCCTACACGACCATCGAGATGGCACTGGCGCGCCGGATGATCGAGGTGATCCTCGACGATACCCACCGGGCCTTCGAGCCGGTCACCCAGATCAATTTCAAGCTTGAGCGCATGGAGACCAATCCGCGCTTTGCTGCCATTTCGCGCCCCGGCAATGCCGCCATCCTGATCGAGCTTCGCATCGAAATGGATGATCGCGGCGGCAAGATCGAAATTCTTCTGCCCTACGCCACCATTGAGCCCATCCGCGAGCAATTGCTGCAGATGTTTATGGGTGAAAAATTTGGTCGTGACCCGATCTGGGAAGGCCATCTGGCGACCGAAATCTATCAGGCTGATGTGGAGGTCGAGGCGGTACTGCATGAGCAGGAACTGCCGCTGGCGCGCCTGCTCAATCTGCAGCCCGGCCATACCATCATGTTCGAACGATCCCCGACCGAACCTATCCGGTTGCGCTGCGGCGATGTCGAGCTGACCGAGGCCATTATGGGCCATATCGGCAAGAATGTATCGGTTCGGGTGACGCGCCCCCTCAACCTGCCCAAGGTCACCATGGCGGCCTTTGAGGCAATCGATGAAAATATGGAAGGACGATGATGTTCGGCTTGCCGCTTGGAATATTTGTCGAAGGTGCCGTCGCCATCCTGCTGCTGATGACGATCGGCTACTGCATCGTCCTCAACCAGCGCCTCCAGCGTCTTCATGCGGATCGCGATGCGCTCAAGCAGATCGTCGCCGATCTTGTCGGCGCCACCAATCTGGCCAACCAGGCGATCAAGGAGCTCAAGGCGACAGCGGTTGAGGCTGACATGACTCTGAGTTCCCGCCTTGAAGAGGCAGAGCGTTTCGGGATCCAGCTGGCCAACCATGTCACGGCCGGCACCTCCGTTCTGGACCGGATTGCGCGCATCACCAGCGTGGCGCGCAAGCATCAGGAGCCCGAACCGATCGAAGAGACCAACAAGGTTCAGTCCGCGCTGCAACAATTGTCGACGCGCGTGCGAAATCGCGGGGCTGCTGCGTGACAAGCATTCGCCTGCTGCCCGTCGTCATTCTGGCCATTGCCGCTCTGCTGGTTCTCAAGACTGTAGGGCTGGTGACGGGCGGTGGCTACGTCTTGACGGGTGTGCAGGTGGCGCAGGCTGCCGGTGGTGGCGGTCATGGCGGTGGTAGCAGCAGCAGCGGTGGTGGCGAGACGGTTACAATGCCCTCGGAGCCAACTGTGAAGGACGAGAGTCCGACACTGCGCGACAAGGATCCTACCCTGGGCGAAACCAACGCCGCGGCCGGTGGACATGGTGCCCCTGCCGCTGCCGAGCATGGCGAAGCCGCAGCAAGCGACCACGGAGCCCCGGCTGACGGTGAGGGCGCTCCAGCTGACACAGCTGACGGAGCTACCGATGGTCATGGGGAAGCGCCGCCCTCCAATATTGTGGAGGCCGAAAACGCCTGTGCGCCGCGGCCCGTATTGGGCAAGGACGAAGTACCTTCGCCTGACGGCGAGTTGACTGTTCTGCCGCCCGATTGCCCGCCGCCAGCCGACGCATTGCCGCAATTGTTGACCGAAGGCGGTCTTGTGCCTTTGAACGCCGCCGATGCGACTCTGACCGAGAAGGCCCTGCTCGAACGTCTGACGACCCGCCGTGGCGAGCTCGAAAGCTATGAGCAGGAATTGGCCATGCGGGCTTCGCTGGTTGACGCTGCTGAAAAGCGGGTCGAAGACCGTGCCACCACTCTTGAAGCCATCGAGGCCCAGATTGCCGCCCTGGTGGAGCAGCGCAAGCAGATGGAGGAGGGGCAATTCGCCGGCATCGTTGCGATGTACGAAACGATGAAGCCCAAGGACGCTGCCAAGATATTCAACGAGCTCGATATAGAAGTGCTGCTGCGCGTGGCCAAGATGATGAGCCCACGCAAGATGGCACCGATCCTGGCGGATATGAACACTGTCCGGGCACAGGAACTCACCGTGCGTCTGGCCTCTGCCTCCAACGATCCGCTGGAATCCATGACGCCTGACGATTTGGCTGCCCTGCCGCAAATCGTTGGTCAGTAAACTGCCCGCCCTCGTTTTAGGGGGGTGTTAAGCACGCAGGTTTAGGTTGACCTCAGTTACGAGTTGAAACCCTCGCGTATTGCGGCTGCCAGGACCGAAGTCCTGTCCCTTTACGCGACTATGCGTCGGGCGGGCAGAAGCCGGTGAAGACCGAGTTCAAGGCAGGCTGGAAGCGGGCAAGGCGTGTCTTGGCCGCTATGGCGGTGGTCATTGGCGCAGCCATGGCCTTGCCGTCCTATGCCGTTGAACAGGGGCAACTCTTTGGCGTTGAGGAAGACAATCACGCCCGCCTGATCCTCAGCTTCCCGTCGCGCGACGACCTGCCGAAATACGAGATGCGCATTGAAAACGGCGTGCTCTCGCTCGAGTTCGAAGAGCAAGTGTCGATTATCCTGCCTGACGTCGCGATCACCGTGCCCAATTACCTCTCCGTGGCCCGCGTAGATCCGGATGGTCGTGGCCTGCGAATAGGGCTGCGGTCCAGCTTCACATTCAATCGCATCGAAGCGGCTGAAAAGCTCTTCATCGATCTGTTGCCGCCTGACTGGCAGGGCAATCCACCACCGCTGCCCCAGGAAATCATCGACCAACTGGCGGAGCGGGCTCGGCTTGCTGCCATTCGCGCCGAGCAAGAGCGCCGCTATTCCATGGCCGCCGAACTCAAGCCCGAAGCCAATCTCCGTGTCGGACGCAATGCCACCTTCATGCGTGTCCAGTTCGACTGGACGATTCCGACCCTCGCGGAATTCAACCGAGAGGGTGAGGTTGGGCAGATCGATTTCGAATGGCCGGTCGATATCAACATGGCTGCTTTGACAGCCGAATTACCAGACGAAATTGTCTCTGTCGAAAGCAGCATCACGCCCGATGGCTCTATGGTTAGCTTGGTTTTCGCGGAAGGCGTCGAGCCGCGCTTTTACGAAATTACGCCAAGCAGCTATGTGCTGGATGTCGATATCGCCGGCGTCGGTCTGCCCACGCTGACCCCGACCGACCTGGCAGCGGCTGCCGAGGAGCAGGCCACCGCGGCCGGGGCTGCTGAGCCCAAGGTCGACATTGATGCGCTACAGACTGCCGCGGCCGAGAACATAACGCCCTACATCAATGTGCTGGGCAACACGGTCCGCGTAGTGTTCCCGTTCGACCGTGACACCCCGGCCGCCGTGTTCCGCCGTGGCGATACGGTCTGGATGATTTTTGACACTGTGAGCGGCATTCTCCCGCCACAGGACGATAGTCAGCTCGATCCCGTTGCCGACGGGTTTTCCGTCGTGACCGCCGGTGACACACAGGTGGTGCGCATCGATCTGGCGCAGCAGCGGCTCGCGACCATTGGCTCAGAGGGCATGGCTTGGGTCTTGTCGCTTGGCGACATGATGCTGAGCCCGACCGAGCCGCTTACTCTCTCCCGCCGGCGTAATCTCGAAGGGTCATTCGAGATGACGGCTGATATTGCCCGCCCGGCGCGCGTTCATGATTTCCGCGATCCGATCGTGGGCGACATGCTCTCTGTCGTGACGGCCTATCCGCCTGCGCGTGGTTTGACGCGTTCGCTGGACTATGTGGATTTTACCGCCCTGCGTAGCGTGCACGGCCTCGTCCTCAAGCCCAAGTCTTCGGGCCTGGCAGTGGCAATTGAGGCTCCGCTAGCGGTCATTTCGAACACTGGCGGCCTGACCGTTTCGGCACTCGACACGCTGCGCGATATCGGCGCCGAGACCAAGGAAGATGCGCGTGCAGGCTTTATTGATTTTGGCTCGATGGAAGAGCAGGACAATGGCGCTTTCGGCAAGCACCGCGACGAACTTGAACTCAAGGCGTCTGCCGGGGAAGGGCGGTCGCGGGATGCGGCTCGTCTGGAGCTTGCCCAGTACTATCTCGCCAATCGCTATGCGCATGAGGCGCTTGGAATTCTGAACGTCCTCGAAAAGGACCTCAAGGCAGAGGACCTTACCCGGCAGATGCGCATGACCCAGGCGGTGGCCAATGTGCTGGCCGCGCGCCCGCGTGATGCCTTGAAGGTGCTCAACGCAACATCGCTGGATCAGCAGATTGACGCCCTGTTCTGGCGCACCATCGCCCGGGCCAACGACCATGACTATCAGGGCGCACGCAATGACGCGATTGAAGCGCGCACGATTGTCGATACCTACCCGCTCTGGGCCCGCAATGCCTTCCGGTTGGCTGCCGCCCGTGCGGCTGTCGAAACCAAGGATACCGATCTTGCCGAGCGGATGCTGGAAGATATCGATTTCTCCAGCCTCGGCGTCGAGGACATGTCGCTGTTTCATTTGCTGTCCGGGCGTATCGACGAGGTGGCTGGCCGTGATCAGGAAGCCATCGATACCTATGGCCAGGTGATCGCTTCCGAGGTTCGTCCGACGCGCGCCGAGGCCGTCTATAGAACGCTCATTCTGCTCGACAAAGCCGGCAGGCTCGATCTGCCCAAGGCCACGCAGACCTTGTCTGCCGAAACCATGCTCTGGCGAGGCGACGCGCTGGAAGCCGACATGCAGACCATGCTTGCGGGCCTCTATTTCCGCAATGGTGACTATCGGCTGGGCTTCGAGACCGTTCGGGCGGCAGTCTCAAATTATCCCGACAGTCCGCCGGTCAATGCGCTCCGTGATCAGGCGCAGGCCATGTTCTCCGATCTCTTCCTCAATGGACTGGCCGAATCCATCGGTCCCGTGGAGGCGCTGGGCATCTATTATGATTTCCGCCAGTTGACGCCGCCCGGGGCGCGTGGCGACGAAATGATCCGTAACCTGGCTCGCCGGCTGGTGCGTGTTGACCTGCTCGATCAGGCTGCCGAGCTGCTGCAATATCAGCTCGACAATCGTCTGCGTGGCGTTGCCCGCACGCAGATTGCCGCCGATCTTGCGGTGATCTATCTCGCCAATCGCAAGCCGCAGGAAGCCATTCACGTTCTCAACGAAACCCGGCTGCCCGATATTCCGGCATCGCTGGCGCGTCAGCGGCGCATTCTTGAAGGCCGTGCCATGATCGATGGCGGTCGTGACCAGTTGGCGCTCGACATGCTCAGCGATCTTGATGGCCTCGATGTCACGCTGCTGCGCATTGATGCCCACTGGAAAGCGCGGCGCTATTCACAGGCCGGCGAGATGATCGAGGCGCTCTACGCCAATCAGCCTGCCGGTGAGCCGCTGTCGCAACCGGCGCGCATGATGATCATCAAGGCTGCTGTAGGCTATGTGCTGACGGGCGAGGACTTCGGCCTGTCGCGCCTGCGCTCCAAATTCGGGGAGCAAATGGTCAATTCCCCCGAATGGGCGATGTTTGACTATGTGACCGGCCCGATCCAGACAACCAGTCTTGAATTCAAGAAAGTCGCATCTGAAGTTGCGGCTCTGGACAGCCTCAACGCCTTCCTCGCCTCATACCGCGAGACTTATTCCGGGGAAGGCGCGCTGACGCCGCTCGCTCCCGCCAAGGGCAATGAGGGCATGGCGTCACTGCTCTGACGCCTATCCGGTATAGCTGCGCACCAGAGAGCCTGCGACCAGAAACCAGCCGTCGACAAGCACGAAGAAAATCAGCTTGAACGGCAGCGAAATCACCACTGGCGGCAGCATCATCATACCCATGCTCATCAGCACGGATGCCACCACCATATCGATGACCACAAAGGGCAGGAAAAGCAGGAAGCCGATCTCGAAGGCGCGGCGCAGCTCCGAAATCATGAAGGCCGGAACCAGCAATTGCAGCGGGATCGCTTCCGGTGTGTCGGGGATTTCGGCCTCGGTCAGATCGTAAAACAGCTCCAGGTCCTTGTCGCGCACATTGGCGCGCATGAACTCATGGATCGGCGCAACGCCCAGCTCGAATGCTTCGGCGAATTCGATTTGTCCGGCAAGCAGGGGCTCGATGCCTTGGTCGTAGCTTGCCTGCAAAGTGGGCTGCATGATGAAGAGGGTCAGGAACAGCGCCAGCGAAACCATGACCGAGTTGGGTGGCGCGGTTTGGAGGCCAATGGCCGTTCGGAGCAGGGAGAGCACCACCACGATACGCGTAAAGCTGGTGACCATCACGAGGATGGACGGCGCCAGTGACAGCAGCGTGATCAGCCCGACAAGCTGAACGGCTCGCTCGGTCAGTGTGGTGTCGTCGCCAAAATCGATGGAAAGCTCTTGCGCGTGAGCGCCCGCCACCAGGGCGATCACTATCCCGCCGGCAACGACAATAGGAAGCCAGCGCCTGAGGCGCCGACTGCCGTCAGCCCTAGTTTCGCTCGGCGTCGCTGCTCTTGTCGTGTTCAAACGCGGCGCCTTCGCTGTCCGGGGTGTCTTCGTCCTGTTTAACTGAGTCGGGTTGTTGGGAAGCCGAAAAGTCCGAGTTTTGCCCCGTTGCCGGTACGTCCTGTGTCGTCACGGGCCGCAGAAGGCCGGTATGACGCAGCGAGCGCGTGGCGCGCTTGCCTGCCGGCTTGCCAAGATCGCGCAACTGCTCCACGGCCGACGCCGCTCCGGAACTTGCCTCGTCATTGACCTTGGCGGCCGGCTGTACCGGTACAAGCGCCGCTGGCACAGGCGATGGCGGGCGTTGCGCATTGACCGTCGGCGCGACTGGTTCAGGCTGCAGTGTCGGCTTGCGGCTCAGAGCTGTCTGGATCGGGCGGCGCGCAGGTTGGGTTGCCGGCTGCTCCTGGACGGCAATACCGGTTTCGACAACCAGGTCCTGCGGGCCTCCGATCAGCACTAGATGTTCGACATTGTCGCGGCGGACGATCAGCAATTGCCGCTTGGGATCAACCTGCAGGGTATCGACGACCGACAGCCTCCGGTTTCGGCCGCGGGCAACGGAGCCCGACATCTTGAAAACCATCTTGAGCAGCCACACCCCGATCACGATGAGGACCAGCACCGCGCCGAGCGCAAAAGCTGCGGTCAGGATGCTGCCGCCATTGTCGCCAAACAGGCTGGTTATGAACTGCACAGGCCAATGCTCCAAAATGCTCCGGCTGAAAGGGCCTTGGCACCTTTCCAGCGTCGGGTCGTATCAATCCGCAGTCCAGAGCTTATGTCGCTCTGTGTGAGATGCCGAATCTCTTCGGCACTTATTGCCTAGCACGTTAGACGAATGTGCAGAATGCGAGGCTTTGGGAGCCCTGATCTGCATAAAATTAACACTTGATTAACTATAGCCCGGCAAGAATTGCCCATCATTCCTCCGGATTCTGGAGCGTGGCCGATGGGCCTTATGGATATGCCGGTCTTTTCGGCGCTCACCGACAAGATGCGCTGGCATCAGGCGCGTCAAGGTCTGTTGGCCGAAAACGTCGCCAATGCCGATACGCCCGGCTACGGCGGACGTGACCTCAAGCAGTACGATTTCTCTGATCGCGTCGGGATGATCCACTCCTCCCAGGTGTCCACCATGGCCACCCAGCCCATGCACTTTTCGGTGTCAGGCGGAGAGGGGGGCGCGTTTGACGCGCAGCGCATGGCCAATTTTGAAATCACGCCCGAGGGCAATGGCGTCACGCTCGAAGATGAGATGATGAAGGTGACCACCAATATGATGGACTATCAGGCTGCCACCTCGCTGTACCAGAAATCCATGCGCATCCTTCGCGTCGCGCTTGGCAAGAACGTCTAGGGGTAGATCATGGATTTCAACGCCTCGCTCCGCATTGCTGCCACCGGTATGCACGCCCAAAGCGCGCGTATGCGTGTCATCGCCGAAAACATCGCCAATGCAGATTCTGCAGGCGCCGCTCCGGGTGATGAACCCTATCGCCGCCGCATACCGACCTTTCAGGCGCATTTTGACCGGGACCTCGGCGGTCGGGTCGTCGAGATCGGGCGCCTTGCTTACGACTCTTCCGATTTCACATCGCGATATGAACCGGGCCATCCCGCGGCTGATGCCGCCGGTTATGTCCAGTATCCAAACGTCAATCCACTGATCGAAGCCGTCGACATGCGCGAGGCCCAGCGCAGCTACGAGGCCAATCTCAATATCGTCTCCGTTTCCCGCCAGATGCTCGGGCGTACGCTCGACATTCTGCGCGGCTGATCCATCGAGGAAATCGCGCCATGGTCTCCACTACGCCGTTCAACGTCGCCGCAAATGCCTATGGCTCTGCCAGCCGGCTGATTTCGCAGGCCGCCAAGCCGGGTGCGGATCTGGTCGTGCAGTCGCCGGCCGGTGGCCCAAAGTTTGCCGATGTTCTGGCCCAGACCGTGCAGGGCGTGGTTGATCAGGGCAAGGTTTCCGACCAGATGGCCATCGACATGGTCAATGGCAAGGCCAATGTCGTGGACATGGTCACCGCCTTGTCCGAAACCGAAATGGCCCTTGAGAGCATGGTCACCATCCGCGACCGGGTGATCTCGGCATATGAGGAAATCATGCGGATGCCGATCTGAGCCACTGCGGCGCCGTGCTAGCCTAGCGTTCGATTCGACAGGAAAGCCCAGCCATGAGCGGCGCCGAAGTACTCGACATTGCCAGTCAGGGCATCTGGACACTGCTCATCGTCTCGATGCCGATGATGTTGGTGGGCTTGGTCGTGGGCGTCATTATCGCCCTCTTTCAGGCCCTCACCCAAATCCAGGAAATGACACTGGTCTTTGTTCCAAAGATCATCGCCATCTTCGTCACGATGCTTATCACGCTGCCGTTTCTCGGCGCCACGATGGCCGGTTATATGGACCGGGTTATCGATATGATCATCGTGGGCGGCTGACGTGACCATCAGCCTCGATTGGCTGCCGGCCACCGCATTCACCTATATCATTATGTTTGCGCGCATCGGCTCCATCATGATGCTGATGCCCGCCCTGGGCGAGCAGATGATCCCGGTGCGGATGCGGCTCAGCTTTGCCCTGGCTTTCACGCTCATTGTCTATCCGCTGGTGTCCGACATTATTCCGGCCATGCCCGACGCTTTGCCGGGAATGCTGGGCCTGTTGTTTCATGAGATCGCCGTTGGTCTTATCATCGGCGGCATTGTGCGCCTCACCGTCATGGCAACCCAGGTTGCTGGCGCTATCGTCGCGTTTCAGGCCGGTCTCAGCGGCGCCCTCGCGGCTGACCCAACCCAGGCGGGGGTGCAAGGCGCGGTGTTCGCCAGCTTCCTGTCCTTTCTCGGCATCACGCTGATTTTCGCCACCGATCTGCACCACATGGCGCTTGCAGCGATCTATGACAGCTACATGGTCTTTTCGCCGTCCGATCCGCTGATGTTTGAGGATGCGATGCAATTGGCCATCAGGACAATTGCCGGGGCATTCTCCGTTGGCGTCCAGATGTCGGCGCCATTCATCGTTTTCGGTCTGGTTTTCAACCTTGGGGCGGGCATTCTTGCGCGCCTCATGCCGCAATTGCAGGTCTATTTCATCCTGATGCCGGCCAATATCATTATCGGCCTGTTTTTGTTCGCCATCCTGCTCACCATGATGATGGGCTGGTACATCGCGGCGTTCGAAAACCATCTGGCAATGTGGAGGGGCTGATGCATGTCAGATGAAGCCCCCGATCAGGCCAGTAAAACCGAAGACCCCTCCCAAAAGAAGCTCGAGGATGCCCATAGAAAGGGCGATGTCGCCAAGAGCCAGGAGGTCACAACCTGGTTCATGTTGCTGGGTTCAGCCGTCATCTTTGCCATGATGGCGCCCTGGGCGACCGGCCAGCTTGGTCACTCGCTGGAACTCATCTTCATGAATGCCGACCGGTTCGATGTGACTGGTTCGGGCTTTTCAGTGTTCTTCAACGGGCTGGCCTTTTCCATGCTCGGTGCAGTGCTGGCGCCGCTGGCGGTGCTCTACGTCTGCGGCATCGTGGCCAATCTGGTCCAGCACCGCCCGGTGATATCCACCGAACCCATCAAGCCAAAGCTCTCCAAGATCTCCCCGTTTTCCGGCGCAAAGCGCCTGTTTTCGGGCGAAGCTCTGGTCAATTTCGTCAAGGGCCTGTTCAAGATCGGCGTGGTGGGCGCGGTCGTCGTTCTTGTCTGCTGGCCCGAGCGCGACCGCCTCGATACGATGATGACGGCTGATCCACTGGTGATCCTGCTCGACTTCCAGGAAATCGGGATCAAGATTTTCGTTGCGACTCTCGCCATCGTCACCTTCGTTGCCTTTGCCGATTATCTCTATGTCCGCCAGAAATGGTGGAAGCGGCAGATGATGACGGTTCAGGAAACGCGCGACGAATACAAGCAGATGGAAGGCGATCCGCACGTCAAGGGCCGTATCCGCCAGCTGCGGCAGGAGAGGGCGCGCCAGCGCATGATGTCGGCGGTGCCCGATTCCACTGTGGTCATCACCAACCCGACCCACTTTGCCGTCGCGCTCAAATACGACAAGTCCATGGCTGCGCCGAAATGCGTGGCAAAGGGCGCCGACGCCATAGCCTTGCGCATTCGTGCCGTCGCCAACGAGAACGACGTGCCGATCGTGGAAAATCCGCCCCTGGCGCGAGCGCTCTTTGCCAGTGTCGATATCGACGAAACCATCCCGGCAGAGCACTTCAAGGCCGTGGCAGAGGTCATAGGCTTCGTGATGCGTCTCAAGAATACGTCAAGCTGGCGTCCTTCTGCCTGATGGCGTGTTGAAAAGTGGCTTTGCGCTCCCAAGGCCGCGGACCATTTGCTAGACCTTCTATAGTGTCCCGATTCGGGACCGAACCCCGCGCGCTGGAGCACATGACTATGGCCACGACGCCGCTCGGCGAGGACAGCTATCCCGAACCCATCCTCAATGCGGGGCGTGGGGCAGCGGGAATGTGGCGTGTGCTGGTGCTGGCGGCAGTGCTTGTCATCGCCGCAATTGCCTTTTCCATCTATGGCGATGCCGTGCCCACCGAGCTCATGATGACCTTTGTCGGGCTGCTGGCGGTCGCCGGGGTCTTCTTCCTCTTTGGCCTGGTCGCCGGTCTGTTCCGTTTTGCCGGTGGCGAGGAGCGACGCACAACGTCACACGCCGTGGTCGACAGCCTCCCCTTTGGGGCGGTCATCGCTGATCGCGATGGCAAGATTTCCTATGTGAATGCGCAATATGGCAGCTTTCCCGGCGCATTGACCAATGGCGTTCCCGTCGGCGTTCCGCGCCTCTTCGCCGGTTACTCCGATGCCAGCGAGGCGATCTATCGTCTTTCCCGCGCGGCCAAGGACGGACGCAGTGCCATTGAAGACATCCGCATCGTCGGAGGACTTGGCGGTTCACAGGCCGATGCCTCGCGGGCCTTCTGGTATCGCGTCTCTGTTCGTCCGCTGCCGCAAACGGAAGGCGGCGCCACGGCTCTGGTCAATTGGTCCGTCGAAGACATTACGCGGGACAAGGAAAACAACGAGACCGCGTTCCGCGACTTGCAGCGCGCGATCGACTATCTCGATCACGCGCCCTCCGGCTTCCTGTCTGCCGACGCGCATGGTCGCATCCAATATCTCAATTCAACGCTTTCGGACTGGCTGGGCTATGATCTGGCCGAGTTCAACGCTGGCCATCTCAGCCTGCGAGACATCGTACGCGGCGATGGTGCCTCGCTCCTGATGCGGGGCAGGGGCGATGGCGAGATCCGAACCGAAATCATCGACATCGATTTGGTGCGCCGCAATGGCACCACTTTGCCGGTGCGCCTGTTGCATCGCGCCGCACGCCTTGCTGATGGCGAATTGGGCGAAACGCGCACCTTGGTGCTCGACCGCTCCAGCGCCCCCGACACAGAGGAAGAACTCCGCGCCGCAGAAGTGCGCTTTTCGCGCTTCTTCAACGACACGCCTTTTGCCATTGCCACGCTGGATGGACAGGGCCGCATCGTGCGTACCAATGCCCCATTCGGGCGCATTTTCCGTTGGCCCGGCGAAGAAAAGAGCCTCGAACTCCAGCCGCTGCAGGCTCTGATTGGCGAGGCGAGCCACGAAAAGCTGGCCCAGGCCATTGCCGATGCTTCGGCGCAGCGTTCTTCGGTCGAGCCTGTCGATGCCGTCTTGAGCGCCGAGGGCGATCACGCGGTCCGCCTTTATATCTCGGCTTCGGAGGTCAGCGCCGGTTCGCCCGAGCAGGTCAATGTCTATGCGCTCGACATGACAGACCAGCGCAAGCTCGAGGCGCAATTCGCTCAGAGCCAGAAAATGCAGGCCGTTGGCCAGCTCGCAGGCGGCGTCGCGCATGACTTCAACAACCTGCTCACCGCCATTATCGGTTTTTCCGATCTACTGCTGCTCAAGCACAAGCCGGGCGATCCGTCACATAGCGAGCTGATGCAGATCAAGCAGAACGCCAATCGTGCCGCCGGTCTGACGCGGCAGCTATTGGCCTTCTCGCGCCGCCAGACCCTGCGCCCGCAGGTGCTTGAGCTGGGCCTCATCATCGATGACCTCAATGTACTGCTCAAGCGCATGATCGGCGAGAAAAACAATCTGACCGTCGAACATGGCCGCAATATCTGGCCGGTCCGCGCCGACGTCGTGCAGCTCGAACAGGTCATTATCAATCTCGTCGTGAATGCGCGCGATGCCATGCCCAATGGCGGCGCGATCAAGATCCGGACCCAGAATGTCACCGAGGCCGATGCGGCCGAGCTGAAATTCGAAGGCATGGTTCCGGCAGACTATGTGTTGATCGAGGTTGAAGATACCGGCACCGGCATGAGTGCCGAGGTGATTGCCAAGATTTTCGAGCCCTTCTTCACCACCAAGGAGCTGGGCAAGGGCACGGGCCTGGGGCTCTCGACAGTCTATGGGATCGTCAAGCAGACCGAGGGCTTTATCTACCCGGTCTCTGTCGTTGGTGTCGGCACCACTTTCAAGATTTTCCTGCCGCGCTATGTGCCCACGGCGGCCGAGGTGGCTGGCAAGACCGCAGCGCTGGCCGCGCCTGTGCGTGACCTCACCGGGCATGAGCGCATCCTTCTGGTCGAGGACGAGGAAAGCGTGCGCGCATTCTCAGCCCGCGCGCTCAAGGCCACCGGCTACGAAGTGTTCGAGGCCGATGGCGGCGAAGAGGCGCTCGAAGTCCTGCAGGACCTCGATTACAAGGTCGATCTCATCATTTCGGACGTTGTCATGCCCGAAATGGATGGCCCAACCATGCTCAAGGTCATTCGCGACAAGATGCCCAATCTCAAGATCATCTTCGTCTCCGGCTATGCCGAGGAGAGCGTTCGCCGCGATATTGAAGACGATCAGAGCGTAGATTTCCTGCCAAAACCCTATTCGCTCGACCAGATCAACTCCAAGGTGAAGGAAGTTCTGCGCCGCCAGGATCGGGATGGTGGGGCCTGATGAGCCGCTCTTTCGTCGAAGGCGTCGACGAGTTCAATGTCCTGGGTGAGCCGCTCCAGCCCTGTTCCACCGATCCGTTGACCGGCTTTTTCCGCTCCGGCTATTGCGCGATCGGCCCGGAAGATGCCGGCGTGCATATGGTCTGCATCAGCATCACGGAAAAATTCCTCAGATATTCCGCCTCGGTTGGCAATGACCTGTCGACGCCGCGTCCGGATATGGCGTTTCCCGGTCTGGTGCCGGGCAATCGCTGGTGTCTCGTTGCCATTCGCTGGGTTCAGGCGCATCAGGCCGGCGAGGCGCCGCGCCTTTATCTCCGCTCGACCAACCAGAAGGTTCTGGGGCTGGTAAACCTCGATATTCTCAAGGCTTACGCCCTCGACCTCAATTGATGATTCAAGCCGTTGGGCAGGATCAGGCCGTGCCGCCCGGAATTGGTGTGCCGGGTGCCAGCAGGCCCTTTTCGGCCAGTGCTGTCCACAATGCCTCGGGGATTTTCACGTCCCACCAGCCCAGAATGCCATCCAGTTCCTGCGGCGAACGCGGGCCGGGCAGCACATTGCAGACTGCCGGATGGGTCAGCGGGAACTGCAGCGCTGCCGCCGGCAGCGGCACGCCGAATTCGCGGCACACCGCCTCGATGGCCCTGACCTTCGTCACAATGGCCTCTGGCGCCTTTTCGTAGTTGAACTTGTCGCCGCCAACCAGAATGCCCGAATTGAACGGCCCGCCAATGACGACTGATGCCTTGCGCTCAAGACATGTTGTCATGAACGGCGTCAGCGAGGTCTGCTCCAGCAAGGTATAGCGCCCGGCCAGCAGGAAAACGTCCCAATCGCCCAGCGCGAAGGCGTCCATCAACACCTCCCATTCATTGACGCCGAGCCCGATGGCCTTGACCGCGCCGCTGTCGCGCAGTTCGCGCAGCGCCTTGTAGCCGCCGGTTTCCAGCTGCTTCCAGAGCGGCTTGTTGGCCTCAACGCCATGCGTGGCAACGCCGATATCGTGGACATAGAGAATGTCCACCTGCTCAAGACCCAGGCGCTGCAAGCTGTCTTCAAAACTGCGCATCACCGCGTCATAAGTATATTCATAGTGCTGGTTGAAGGGCAGGGGATCGACCCAGTTGCCCTTGTCCTGTTTGTCGGGGGACACTGGCTTTAGCAGCCGTCCCACCTTGGTGGAGATGACGGGGCGTGGCTTTGCATTGCGCACGACTTCCCCCATCAGATGCTCAGAGCGGCCCAGGCCATATTGCGGCGCGGTGTCCACATAGGTGATGCCGACATCGATTGCGTGTTGAACCGTTGCCCGCGCCTGATCCTCCGGCACGGCCGAGAAAATCCCTGCCAGCGACGCACCGCCAAGACCCAGCGTTGTTACGGTCAGATCGGTCTGGGCAATACGGCGTTTTTCAAATGTGCGAGCGGTCATCTTATTCTCCAGGCGGGTCCGGATAACTGACATGTTAGTGCCGGTGAGTAAAGCGCTGTCCGCTGTCTTACCCGCATAGCGGCCACCCAAAGCACACAAAAAAGTCGCCGGGACGGACCCGGCGACTGAATGCTTCTCGCAATGCGTGCAAGCCTAGTAGAGCCCGCCCACGATCACCTTCTTTTCCGCTTCCACCCGCACCGGGTTTTTCAGCGGCAGGCCAAACTGGCTCTCTTCGATTTCGAACACATCGTTTGGCTTGGTCGAAATGCCGTCGGCAAAGCTCAGCGTCGCCGTGCCGAAGCAGTGCACATGCACATCGCCGGGCTGGCAGAACAGGTCATACTTGAAATGGTGATATTCGAGGTTGGCAATGGTGTGGCTCATATTGTTTTCGCCGGAGAGGAATGGCTTCTCCCACAGCACTTCGCCGTCGCGCCGAATGCGCGAAATACCTTCGATATGAGCCGGCAGGTCGCCGACGCGCAGTTCCGGGCCGAATGAACAGGCGCGCAGTTTGGAATGCGCCAGGAACAGGTAGTTGATCCGCTCGGTCACGTGGTCGGAAAATTCATTGGCCAGCGCAAAGCCGAGGCGGCGCGGCTGTCCATTGGCGTCGATCACATAGATGCCGGCGATTTCCGGCTCTTCGCCAGCGTCCAGCGCAAAAAACGGGGAAGGGATCGGCTTGCCCGGATTGGCAACGATATGGCCATTGCCCTTGTAGAACCATTCCGGCTGCACGCCCTGCTCGCCGGCTGCGGGCTTGCCGCCTTCGAGGCCCATGCGGAACATTTTCATCGAGTCGGTCAGCTCGGCCTCCGGCTTGTCGCCGCTGGCCTTGTGCATGGCATCGCGCGTTGCGGCGGAGCCGAGATGGGTGAGGCCAGTGCCGGTCACGTGCAGATGGGCCGGATCGGGATGATCGATTGGGGTGAGCAGACGGCCCTCGGTCGCGAGCTTCACCTTGTCAATGGTGCGGCCAAGGCCGAATTTGTCCACGGCAGACGGCAATCCGCCGATCCCGCCCAGCGCGGCTTGCGTCAGTTCATAGACGGTACGGATACCATTGAGCTGATGGGTCTGGCCATCGCGGGTAACGCCAACGGCCCGGTCGCCATTGTCGTCAAAAAACTGGAGCAGATGCATGGGGCAGTCCTTGCTGGAAACCCCATTCGGGGCGGTGGCCGCATAAAACGCAACAGGGGCAGGGCTGTCCAGTCAAAAATCATACTATATGGGCGCTGGTGTCCGCAGGGCGAGAATCGGCGTATCTGACACGCCGAAGCGTCTTCTCGCGCCGATGCCGATGTTCTTATTTTGTGCCTTGACTTGATAGAAACAAAATGAGAACAAATAAAGCACGGAAAATGCACAGCCCTCTCGTTGCGTGGTCTTCGAGAGCGTGAAATAAGGAGACACATCATGGCAGCTTCGCCGCTTCGCGTCGTTGAGGGTGGATCGATGGATAAGGACAAGGCTCTTGCCGCAGCGCTGAGCCAGATCGAGCGCAATTTCGGCAAGGGCTCGATCATGCGCCTTGGAGAGAATTCGGCCATCGAGGTCGAAGCCATCTCCACCGGCTCGCTTGGTCTGGATATCGCGCTGGGCATTGGTGGTTTGCCAAAGGGCCGTATCGTCGAAATCTTCGGGCCTGAAAGCTCGGGCAAGACGACGCTGGCTCTGCATGTCATTGCAGAAGCGCAGCGCAAGGGCGGCATTTGCGCCTTTGTCGACGCCGAACATGCTCTCGACCCGGTCTATGCCCGCAAGCTCGGCGTCAATGTCGATGACCTGCTGATCTCTCAGCCGGATGCCGGCGAACAGGCGCTCGAGATCACTGATACGCTGGTCCGGTCCGGTGCCATCGACGTCCTTGTCGTCGACTCTGTTGCCGCGCTCACGCCGCGCGCTGAACTGGAAGGTGAAATGGGCGATGCGCTGCCCGGTCTGCAGGCGCGTCTCATGAGCCAGGCCATGCGCAAGCTGACCTCCTCGATTTCCAAATCCAAGTGCCTTGTTATCTTCATCAACCAGATCCGCATGAAGATTGGCGTGATGTATGGTTCGCCCGAAACCACGACGGGCGGCAATGCGCTCAAGTTCTATGCCTCCGTCCGTCTCGACATCCGCCGCATTGGCGCCCTCAAGGACCGTGAAGAGATTGTGGGCAATCAGACCCGCGTGAAAGTGGTCAAGAACAAGCTTGCCCCGCCATTCCGTCAGGTCGAATTCGACATCATGTATGGCGAGGGTATCTCCAAGACCGGCGAATTGCTTGATCTCGGCGTCAAGGCCGGCATTGTCGATAAATCCGGCGCCTGGTTCTCCTGGGATAGCCAACGTCTGGGGCAGGGGCGTGAAAATGCCCGTCAGTTCCTCAAGGATAACCCGGAGGTGGCCAATACCATCGAGCAGGGCGTGCGCGAAAGTTCCGGGCTTCTGGGAGAAGTTCTCCTTGTGGCCGGTGGCGAAGACGACAGTTCCAGCGACGAATAGGTTCTGGTGGTCCCATGCTGCTTTACCCCCGCTTCGGCGGGGGTTTTTCTTTGTGCAATGAGCGGCGGGTGGTGCGCTATGGGCTGGTCATCCGCAATCTTGCCGCAATGCTGGACAGGGCCGCGTTGCCCGCGATAGAAAGCCACGTTTCTCTTGGACGCCCATGCGTCTGCTCCGCCATGAAAGCCTTCTGATGACCAGCGTAAACGATCTCCGTTCGAGCTTTGTCGATTACTTTGCCGGCAATGGGCACGAAGCCGTGCCATCAAGCCCGCTGGTGCCGCGCAATGACCCGACGCTGATGTTCACCAATGCGGGCATGGTGCAGTTCAAGAACGTTTTTACCGGCGTTGAAAAGCGGCCCTATTCGACAGCGACGACCGCGCAGAAATGCGTGCGCGCTGGCGGCAAACACAATGATCTCGACAATGTTGGCTTCACCGCGCGCCATCACACCTTTTTCGAAATGCTCGGCAATTTTTCCTTTGGCGACTATTTCAAGGATCGGGCAATCGAACTCGCCTGGAATCTGCTCACCAAGGATTGGGGCCTGCCCAAGGACAAGCTGATGGTCACCGTCTATCAGGACGATGACGAGGCCATGGCGCTCTGGAAGAAGATTGCCGGCCTGTCCGAAGATCGCATTGTGCGGCTCGGGGCCAAGTCCAATTTCTGGCAGATGGGTGATACCGGGCCATGCGGTCCGTGCTCGGAAATCTTCTATGACCATGGCGAACATGTTTGGGGCGGCCCTCCGGGCTCGGCGGATGAAGATGGCGACCGCTGGATCGAAATCTGGAACCTGGTCTTCATGCAGTTCGAGCAGCATGGCGATGGTTCGCGCACCGGCCTGCCGCGTCCGTCCATCGACACGGGCATGGGGCTTGAGCGCGTGGCCGCCGTCATGCAGGGCGTGCATGACAATTACGACATTGATCTCTTCAAGGCGCTGATTAGTGCTGCGGCGAATGCCACGGGCGCAGACGTCAACGGCCCCGGCAATCGCAGCCTGCGCGTTATTGCCGATCACCTGCGGTCCATGAGCTTCCTCGTTGCCGAGGGTGTCCTGCCCTCCAATGAGGGCCGTGGCAATGTGCTGCGCCGCATCATGCGCCGTGCCATGCGCCACGCGACCCTGCTCGGCTCCAATGAGCCGGTCATCTATAAGCTCGTTCCCGCGCTGGTGCGCGAGATGGGCCAGGCCTATCCCGAACTGAGCCGTGGCGAAGCCATGATTGCCGAGACGGTTCGTCTCGAAGAAGGCCGGTTCCTCAAGACTTTGGGCCGGGGCCTTCAGATTCTCGAGGCCGAAACAGCTACGCTTGGCGAGGGTGATACCCTTTCGGGCACGACGGCCTTCACCCTTTACGACACCTATGGCTTTCCGCTCGATCTGACGCAGGACGCCCTGCGCGCCCGTGGCATTCTGGTGGATCAGGCGGGCTTTGATGCTGCCATGGCCCAGCAGAAGGCCGAAGCGCGCAAGAATTGGTCCGGTTCGGGCGAAGCTGCCACCGGCGCCGTCTGGTATGGTCTTGCCGACCGGATCGGGCCGACCGAGTTCCTCGGCTATGAAACCGAAACGGCCGAGGGCGAGGTCAAGGCCTTGCTCGTTGATGGCGCCGAAACCGACAGCCTTGCGGCTGGCCAGGAAGGCATGGTGGTCGTCAACCAGACCCCGTTCTATGGCGAGAGCGGCGGTCAGGTCGGCGATAGCGGGATGATCCGGGGCGATGGCGTTGTTGCCGAAGTTCTCGACACCCAGAAATACCATGGCGTTTTTGCCCACCGCGTGAAGGTCAGCGAAGGCGCGTTCCGTGTCGGCCAAGCCGTGGAAATGGTGGTCGATCACCAACGCCGCTCGTCCATCCGCGCCAATCACTCCGCAACCCATTTGCTGCATGAGGCCCTGCGCCTCGTGCTGGGCGATCATGTCGCCCAAAAGGGGTCGATGGTTTCGGCCGATCGCCTGCGTTTTGACTTTGTGCACACCAAGCCGATCACACCGCAGGAAATGGCGGAGGTCGAAGACATCGCCAATGCCATTATCCTGCAGAATACGGCGGTCGAAACCCGCCTGATGGGTGTGGATGAAGCCAAGGATTCGGGCGCGCGCGCGCTCTTCGGCGAAAAATATGGCGACGAAGTGCGTGTGGTCTCCATGGGTGAGCCCACAGGCAATGGTCTGGGCTGGTCGGTTGAACTCTGCGGCGGCACCCATGTTCGCCGCACAGGCGATATCGGCCTTGTCTCGGTTGTCGCAGAAAGCGCTGTCGCAGCAGGCGTTCGCCGGATCGAGGCGTTGACGGGCAACGCCGCCCGCCATCGGGGCAATACCAATACCGCCGTTGTCGCGTCCGCCGCAGGCCTTCTGCGCTCGGGCACACATGAGGTTCTTGACCGCATCGAAGCCTTGCAGGACCAGATCAAGAAGGCGGAGCGGGCTCTCGCCGATGCACGCCAGAAGCTGGCCCTGGGTGGTGGCGGCGAAGGTGGCAATGCCAGCGAAACCGTCAATGGCGTCACCTTTGTCGGTCGCGTCGTCGAAGGCGTGGCCGCCAAGGATATCAAGACCGTTGTCGATGCCGAAAAGAAGCGGATCGGCTCAGGCGTGGTCGTGCTTGTCCTCAAAGGGGAAGACGGCAAGGGCACTGTGGCCATCGGCGTCACGGATGACCTGACGGGCCGCTATGCAGCCGGTACGCTGATCAAATCCGCAACTGCCGCTTTGGGCGGGCAGGGTGGTGGTGGCCGCCCGGATATGGC
>JAEYTY010000072.1 GCA_023433775.1 Pseudomonadota bacterium
TCTATGGAATTCTGGATGATCGCCTTTTCTTCATCGCGGGAATGGCCCCAGTGGTGCCGGCTGTTGAAGATGCCGTGGCTCATCACCTCCCAGCCGCGCGCCTCGGCGGCGTCGCGAATTTCGGGAAACATCTCGTAGACGGCCATGTTGAGCGAGCAGGTGATGGGCAGGCCGTAGGTATCGAGCACCTCCAGCATCCGCCAGAAACCGATCCGGTTGCCATAGTCGATATGGGTATAGACCAGCATGTCCGGGTGCGGCAGGCGGGGATAGGGATCGACCGGCTGACCCTTGTCGCCGATATATTGGTAATGCTCCACATTGGGCACGATCCAGCAGGCCATGCGCTTGCCTTCGGGCCAGCGTAAATCCGGGCGTTCGGTGATGGGGATATAGGCGATACGCTCTTGCATCAGCGGTTTTCCTGAATGGCAGAGGATGTTGGGGTTCGACGGGGCATCCAGAGTGGAGCCAGAAGGTTGAGCAGCAGCAGCCGGACAAAGTGGTGCAGGGAGACAGCGACCACATCGAGCGAGAGGGCGACGGAGACGGCAATCATCGTTTCCACGCCGCCGGGCGCATAGGCCAGCCAGAGACTAGCGAAACCGAAGCCGGTAAAGGCACTGGCAATCAGCGCCACCGCGCCGGCGACCAGCATGGCGATCAAGACGCTTTCAAGTGCGGGACGCAGCAATGCGAGAATGTCGGTCGGCCGGATGCGATTGAAGCGGGTGCCGATCAAGGCCCCGGTGACGATGAAGATGCCAATCATCAACACAGCGGGGGGCGGTGTCGTGACGATTCCCAAAAGGTGCAGCGCCGCCGAGCCGAGCATGGCGCCAAGGAGTATACCGCCCGGCACATCAAGGCGCTGCAATATCATCCCCAGCGCCCAGCTCACGCCAAGCATGGTCACCAGGTCGAACCAGGAAAAATGTGTTGGCGCTTCGTGGATTGGCAGATGTGATCCAGCGTCCGGCAGCAGGTAGAGAATAACCGGCATGGACAGGACCAGCACGAACTGGCGCACGATCTGTGCTACGGCGACATGGGGCATGGATGCGCGCGCTTCGTCGGCAAGCAGGAGAACTGATGTTAGCGCACCGGGAATGGACGCGAAGCGCGCTTCGGCGACCGGCCAGCGATGCACCTTCTCCAGATAGAACGAGCACGCGGCGATGCTGCCAGCCAGCGAAATGGACAGAAAGATCATGCTGCCCGCCATTTCCGGCAGGATCGCGAGCGTATCCATTGAGACTGCCGAACCCAATGACGAACCAAAGACCACGGCATTGAGGGTAGCGGTCCAACCGGGGACCCGCGTCGGGGCGCCGAGTATAGTGGCGGCGGCCACCACCACCATGCTGCCAACCAGCCACCCGGCCGGAAAGTTGACCAGATTGAATACGGCGCCGCCCATGCAGGCCAGAACCAGCGTCAGCGGGATAGAGAAGCGCCTCATCAATCTACGCCGCCTTACCCATGGTCAGGGGGAACCTAGTCTCGAAGGCTTCGGCAAGATCGAGCAGCCAGCCATCCCGGCCGAAACCAGCGACCAGCTGCATACCCACCGGCAATCCATCGGACATGCCGCAGGGCACGGAAATGGCGGGCAGGCCCGCAAGATTCACCCACCCGGTGAAAACGGCATGGCCTCGCGGCCCCACCGGAATGGCATTGATGGTGGCAGGCGCCTGCAAGCGCTTGTCCCAGGCGGGCGCAGCAACTGCGGGCGTCAGCAGCATGTCATATTGCTGGAAAAACCGGCCGCACAGCGCGCGGAAGGTCCGGACCCGATCAAAGACGTCCATGATCTCGGGGCCCGTCAACGCCTCGCCGGCCCGTGCCTGTTCCTGAAACTCGGCCTCCGCCAACGCCATGAAACGAGGCTCGCGTCTCGCCAGCATGGCCAATCCGGCATTGGTCAGATGAGCCTGAAGCGGTGATATCGCGTCATAGTCGAAAAAGCTGTCGATCCGCTCAACAGTGTGTCCGATGCTTGCCAGTTTCCCCGCGGCTTCCTCTATCGTCTGGGCAATGCCGCTCTCGACCGGGTGGCCGGAGAAAGCCGGGAGGAAGGCGATGCGCAAGCTTTTCTCGGGCAGGGCTTCCAGTCCGGGCAGGCAGGACGAAGGGTCTTCGGGGTGCGGACCGGCCAGGGCTTCTGTCAACAAGCGCAGATTGGCGACCGTGCGCGCCATGGGGCCAACGACTTCGAGATCGTTCATGATCGCCGGAAATCCCTTGCCGCGCGCAATCAGACCGATGGAGGGCTTGAGACCAACCAGACCGCAATGGGCCGCGGGACGACGAGTGGAGCCGCCCCCGTCCGTGCCCAGCGCCAGATCCACCATGCCGGCGGTGAGTGCCGCCGCGGAGCCTCCCGAAGAGCCGCCGGGCGTCAGCTCGGGTGCGAGGGGGTTAGCGGTCGATCCGAACAGCGCATTGGTGGTGTAGCCGCGCGCGGCAAAGGCCGGCGTATTGGTCTTGCCGATGATGATGGCGCCCGCCGCGCGCAGGCGGGCAATGGGCAGTTCGTCTTCGTCGGGAATGAAATTCTGATAAAGGGCGGTGCCCCAGGTGGCCGGCAGGCCTCTGACCAGCATGTTGTCCTTGATGGCGATTGGCACGCCATCAATGGGGG
>JAEYTY010000082.1 GCA_023433775.1 Pseudomonadota bacterium
CCCCCATTCGATCATCCGCGTTTCGCCAGTCATGCCACCGGCGGCGATCTGGCCGCCCACCATCTTGCAGGCAGAGGTGTCCGTGGTGCCGACGCTGATCTGCCAGCGTCCATCCTCCATGCCCGAATTGTCGGTCAGTTCCAGCGGGCAGGAGCCGGTGCCACCATATTGGCGATCGATCTGGGCCGGGCTGAGGGACGACCAGTAGAACTCGCCATCGTAGTTCACCAGCGTCTTGGTTTCATAGCTGGCCGGAAAGGCACCAGGCATCTGCGTGGCAAGCGTATCGATGCTGTCATTGGATACGCGGCAGGTGCAGCCGGACGATCCGCAGATGGCGATTTGCGCAGAAACGGCAAAGGCGGGCAGGCTGGTCAAAAAGCCTGACAGGACCAGAACCGCCGTAAGGGATGCGAATTTGATCATTCTGAACATGTAGCGATCCTCAATTGACGCCAAGACGGGTCATGAATTCCTGGGGTGACATCCCTCCCAAATCCACGGGCAGCCTGGTCTCCGCCTGCATACCGGGCGGCGAGACGACCAGCGTGTCGCGGATCATCCCGAAGACCACGTCCAGCATCATGTCCTGCCCCTGCATGTAGCAAAGCTGGCTGGCGCCTACCGAAGCGCAGGGGCCATTGGAGGCGAGCCATTGGCGGGGATTGAGCTCGATCGTGTTGACCGCGCCAAAGCTCTCCCAGAAGAAACTCGCCGTCGGCAGGCCGCTGCCCGCACCGCCAGCTGTTTCGTAGAAATAGGGCTCGCTCATCGCCCAGTCGTTTGGCAGGGTCAGCGAGATGCCGCTGGCTGCATGGCTGACCGGGCAGCCAGCGGGTGTATCGGTGCAGACAAACGCGACATCGTCGCCAAGGCCGGATTGCGTGGAGCCGGTATCGCCGCCCTGTGCCAGGGGGATTTCGAAATCGTTGCGGCCATTAGGGTCGATGGTGATGGTATCGGCGAGATGGATGCCAGCGTCGGCGTTGACGCCCTCCACCGCATAGGTGCCACCCGCAGCAAGACTGGTGACGAAGCTGGTCTCGAGGTCGTTGCTGGCGACGGCGACATCCATTTCCTGCACATCGGTGCGAATGGCCGACCATTGCACACCCACATCGCCGATCTCGAAGGGCGTGCGCAGGCGCACCGGCATATCTGCGGCGGCAGTCTCACCGGATTGTGCGGGCGGAGGTACCGACGAGGTCATGTCGACAAAGTCACCCGGCGCGGGACCATGCACGGCTTCGCGCATCTCGGCCAGCGAGGGTGGGGTATAGCCGCCGGGCCACATCACGACGCTGATGCCCATGGCGCCGGAGGACAGCGTGCCCGCATAGCCGATCTCATATGGAGTGAGATAAAGCGTCATCGGCTCCGGGATCGGATCGCCCACGGTAAAGGTCATGTGCAGTGCGCCGTTTTCGAGACTTGCCGCGGTGAAGGGGCCTTCCCGCCCCGCGGCCTGCGGACCGGCCAGCATGTCCTGTGCGGTCCAGCTGCCGCCGATCGGTGCGTCGGGATAGGCCTGCTCGAGAGCCAGCGTCAGCAATCGGTCTGCACCGGCCTGTACCTGATAGGGTGGCACGCCCAGCACCTGCCAAGGACCATCCAGCGTCGGCACGAAAGGATCTTCCTCGCTCATAACGGGGATGACAAAGTCATTTTCCTGTCTGGGCAGGATTTCTACCACGCCCCTGAACGTATCTTTGGGCCCCCAAGCGGCCGTGACCTCATAGCGGCCCGGCTCGAAAACACCCTCGCCGATGACCGTCTTGCCGCTCGGCGCCCAGGCTTCCGGGCTCATGTCCGGATCGAGCGGAATGGCTGACCATTCATGCGGGTCTTGCGGATAGTCCGGCGGCAGGCGGAATGTGGCGGGCACCATGGGCAGGTCGTCCTGGCCGGGCGCGGCCTGCGTCGCGGCGGCGGCCTGAGCGGCAAGGTCGGCCGTATTGGTGCCATCGCTATCTTCGAACGGCACGCCGACACCGAATTCGCGAGAGAAAAGTATCTCCTGCTGGTTGCCCGAGATATAGCGGAGTTCATAGATGCCCGGCTCCTTCGGAGCGCGCAGGCCCATACGCTGCGTCTGGGCGCTGCTGAACGGATAACCCCAATCCCCGTCATAATCTGCCGGTGCGGCGCCCGGTCGGGCGATGACAATGCGCTGACCGACCTGATTGGGTCCGCGCCATGTGAACTCGAAACGCCTGTCTGGTTCCACCGAACCAATGGCATCAAAACCATTGGACGGAGGCACGACCTCGACCGGCTGGCGGGCGATGATGCCGTCGCGGGCACTGACGAGCACGAGATCATACATCCCCGGCTCGGTTGGGGCGGTGCGGGTAACGGGATTGTTCGGCGCGGGTCCGGTCCCGCCGATAGTCCTATAGCTGACCGCCTCGGACATTGTGGTGGCGCCCAGCGGAACGAAGCCGATATAATCGACAAATGTCGCTTCGCCGTTCCAGCGAATGCTGTAGTTATGCCCGGCCTCGGCATTGGGACCCATGTCGAAAGCGGCTTCGGCAACGGGTTCTGGCTCGGGCTCCGGCGCCGGGACCGGCTCGACCTGCGCCACCTGGCGCAAGGCATCGGCCAGTTCCTGCCCGGTTTGAGGGGTGAGCAGCAGTCCACCGGTGGCATCAGCCACGCAGGCCATGACTTCGCCCTCTTCGCGGGTCAGGCCGAACCCAACCACGTGGGCGCGGATAGCAATGCCATCTTCCGCCAATTGCGCGGCCAGCGCGCAGGGATCGGCCTCGCAGGTTTCGAGCCCGTCGGTGACGAGGATGATATCGGCGGATTCTGCCGTTGGCGGGATCATTGAGGCCGCCAGCGACAGCGAATCCGTGATCGGCGTCATGCCACGCGGATTGAGCCGGTTGAGACTGGACGATAGCCCTGCTGGATCATTGATCCCGACATTGGCGACGACTTCGATATCCGAACAATCCCCGCGCCGGTTATGGCCATAGGCGATGACGCCGAGTGGAATGGAATTGTCGCGGCTGACGAAAAAGTCCCCGATCACTTCGCGGGCTATTTCGACCTTGGAAATGCCGCCATCAAGTTGGCCCCACATCGAGCCGGAGGCGTCGTAGATCAGGATCGAGGCGCTGTCCGCCTCCTGCGCCGCCAGTGGCATGGCCAATGTGGCTATCGCGCTCACCAGCGCCGCGCGCCCAAAAGTCTTCAATCGTCCCCTCATGCCGGACGTCCCTCCGAAACTGTAATGAAAATTCATGTCGCGGCTCCGCCCTGCATGGTGGAGCTGCCAGTGTTCTGTGCGGACCTTGGCTGGAAGCCGGCGGCCTTGTCTTTGATCTTGGTGAATTGCTTGGACATGCCCGAAAGCTTGGCGTCCCATTCCGCATTGGGCACCTGGCCCTCGATGGTGCGGAAATAGACGTCCATCATGCAGGCGATGGCAAAGGGCTCGATCAGCGCCGCCTTCACCGCCCAGGCAAAGAGCAGCGCAAAGACGAAACCGCCCGCCGACCAGGCGCCGGGGATGAAATAGACCAGTGCCGCCGCCGGGGCGAGCATGAGCAGGAACACGAGGAAAGACAGGCCATAGACGATCAGCGTCAGCCAGGCCGCGTTCTTGAGCATGGGCTTGTAGTTCTGCCCGTAAAGGACCAGCGCCGTCCGGGCCGAGCCCCAGGGATTGGTCGAGCCGGTGCGGATGGCATAGGCGAGGATCACCTCGTCGATGAACCCCACCGCGATATTGAGAAAGGCGCGGAGAATGCCGGTCATCTGTTGCAGTCCGGGAATGGGTAGGAAGGCAGCGATGCCCTGGACAAGCCCGGTTACGGCGCGCAGCACGCCCTTGACCAATTGATCCACTGCGAAGAGCACGCTGGCTTCGCCGAAGCGCTGCTTGACTACGGAGGTCGCGTAGGACACCTGCGACTTGCCCTCGGGCATCTGCCGCCCATCGAGCAGTTCGACCAAAACAGCGATATGCCCGGCCTTGACGATGTAGAGGATATACTCGCGGAGGAAGTACAGCACGCCGGCAGTAACCCCGAAGCCGATGGTGCCGCCCCAGAAGATCGAGCCGGCCCGGAAGCCCTCATCGCCAAAGGCGCCGACGCCCCAGCCAATGCCGGCCCCAGTGCCGGTGACTATCACATAGGCTGCCGCAATGCCGAAATAGACGGCCACGCGCAGCAAGACGAAGGGCATTGTCTTGCCCATGAGCCCGAGCGAGCGGGAAATCGAAAAATCCCACATTATCGGGCCTGCCTTTGTTGGATGGTGATGGGTGTGAACATCTGCTGCGTCTCCAGAGAAAACTTTGTGTCAGTCATCGAGAAGGGGAATGGCCGCTGCTGAAGAGGAGCCTTGCCAGGGGGCGGGCGCGATGCGTGGCGGGGCGTCGAACACTTTGCCCAGGGCGCCGTCCTCGACCTGTTGGAGATTGCCAATGCGCAGGCGGACGGTCTGCCGGTCCGTGCCATGAAGGCTCAGTCGGGAATTGTCGGTGTTGTCGGACAGCAAAGCCTCGACACGCTCCCGGCTGATCCCCGTGTGAAGGGTGATTTCGGCCCGGGCCATCAGCCCATGCGCGGCAAGCGCATCAGCCACATTGTGCCTGACGACGGACAGGCCACGCGCATGACCCGAAAAGGGCGACCCGGGCAATGTCTGCAGGCCTGGAGCCGAAGGCAGGTTCGGAATGGCCCAGATCGGCCCCGTCCACACCCGGTATGTGTCGGCGCGCTCGTCTGGCAGGCTGGCCACAAGGCGCAGCTCATGCCCGACATGCTGTCCCATAGCTTCGCGCCGTCCTGTGTCGAAAACGCGAATGGCGAAAAGCCGATCGACAGGCATGTCGGCATTTTGTGGCCACACGGCTAAGGCAAGGTTGTCGTGGGGCGCATGTGCATAAAGGTGGCCCGGATTATCGGCGAGGCCGACGAAGTCCGTCTTGCCGTCATCAAAGAGAACGTTGGTTCCATTGGTCAGAACCGTATAGCGCTGCACCGGCTGGCTTTCGGTTTCAAAAAGTAGCGAATAGCGCCAAGCCGGACCGTCGGTGCCTTCTTGAAATGCGTAGATGACGTCGACCATGCCGGTCTCGCCGCTCGCTCCATTGTGGCTGGACGTGCTCCAGAAAGCGGCAATTCCCGCAACCTCACTCCGCCGTATCAACTGCAAATCGTCCTGGCGCAGCATCACGCCATTAGTGACCATGTCCTGCCCGATGACATTGTTGGAGATCACCATGTCCAGGTCTTCGCCAAACAGGGTCTGTCCGCTCAGCAGATCGGCGACGCGAGTGGGTATCGACAAGCCTTGATGATCGCGCCGCCGATATGGGGTGACGTCGCCATCCTCGTCGACCGAAATGTCGGTCCAGTTTTTGCCCTCGTCGCCGGGATCCTCCAGCGCCAGGCAGGATGTGCCCAAACAATCCTGGCCCCGCGCCTCCGTCTCACTCAGGAAGCGGTACGAAATGGCCGCGATCTGATTGGGCAGGTTCTGCGAAGAGAACATGGCAAAGCGATAGGCCACATGGCGACCGACACCAATATCCGTCGGGCTTGGCGTGAACTGGTCGCAATAGACCTCCTGGATATTGGCCTCCAGAGCCGGACCAATATTGAACCTTACAACCTCGATGAGGCGAGCTACGTTCGGATAGTCAGCGTTGCCATCCACATTGCGGACATTGACGCGATAGCGCGTGTGGGGAAGGGCAGGCTCATAAGCTTCGAGGGCCATGATGGCTTTGCCGGCATCCGACATGCCCCAGTCGCGATAGTCGGTATGAGGAGAGTCCCCGAAGGGAAACCGCTCAAGGCTGTTCCATTCGGGCGAGTCGAAATAGTGCGGGTCAAGCTGAAAAAACCGGGGCGCCCCGACGAAGCGCTCAATCTCGGCATCGACATGCGCATTGACCGCCTCCGGATAGACGACGGCCTGCGCCGGGATCGCCAGCGCCAAAACCATCAGGAAACAAATTACCGCCCAGCCGCATACCCGGCCCGAAAAACGCTCCGCCATTGCGCCCACATTCCCTCGTCCCGCATGCCAGGTGCGGAAAGTTGGCCCCAAGGCCAGAACGGTAGGACGCTTGCAAAATCAGTGCATGTACCAGATGGTATACGCACCGGACCAATATTAGTTATGCTGCAGCAGCTTGTGGAATGAAGCTGGCCGGGCCTTAGGTATATATTGGGACGAACTCAATCGCCACGGTCCCTAGTAGCGGAGGGAATGTCATACAGGACTTGGAAAGCATCGTTCTGGTCCTCCGTGAGCAGATCAGGGAGAGCGGCAGCCAGGCAAACCTTGACGACATTGTGTCATCGCTCGGCGAGCATTTCGAGCAGAACGACGAGGCCCTGGCCCACCTTTCTGCGCGGCATCTGGCGCCGCAAGACACCTTCCTCGCCCAATCGCTGAAGGACCGCGAGGCTGAACTCTCCCTACGCGTGAAGAGTGTACCGGATGCCGCAATGATCCTATCCTGCAATGGCGTGGTTCTTGCCGCCAACCAGGCAGCCGTTCACCATTTCGGCCTCGATTGCGGCGACTCCATCATTGCTCTTGGCGTTGCCCAGATCGACTTCGCGGCCTTTGTGCAGCGATGCGGCGCGGCGTTCGATGGTCAGGCGCTCTTTGTGGCCCATCCGCCCAACAGCCCAGAGCGGCTGATCCTGGCGGGACGGCGTATGCCGGAGTTGGACGCATTCTTGGTTTCGGCTATCACTTGGTCTTGGCCGCCAGCATTGCTTGAAGAGGTCCGGCGCCTCTTCAGTCTGACAGAGCGCGAAGCCATCATATTGACCAACATGATGTCCGGGCAGAGTGCCGGACAGATCGCGGAACGCGATGGCCGCGCCTTGGGCACCGTACGTCAACAGATCAAGGCAGTGCTGGCTAAGCTCGAGGTGAGCAGCCAGGCCCAAGCACTCGCATTGATCGCGTCGACCGCCATGTCCTGGCATCGCCTGAGCGTTACACCGTTCCTGGGCTCAGGAGATAACGTTCAGTTCCTGACCCTGACACGTGGACGCCGACGGATCGGCATTCGCGGGTTTGGACTGCCTGGCGGGCAACCAGTCCTGCTGGTGCACGGAGCGGTTTTCGGGGTGGGCGACCTAGCCGTGGAGCGCGCTGCCGCACGCGATGCAGGCCTTTGGGTGCTGGCTGCCGAAAAGCCTGGCTATGGACGCACCAGCCCGGAGAGCAGCGATTTGGTGGACACAATGGTCGACGATATGCTCGCATTGCTCGATCATGCTGGCGTACAGCGGACAGTTGTTCTCGCTCATGACGCTGGCACGATCGCCGCATTTCGTCTCGCGTATCGTTCGCCAGACCGGGTGATCGGGATCGTGGCCGCCCCGGCAACGCCACCTATGCGGTCTTGGTCGCAGACAAAGGACATGCCGAGGAGCCATCGTATTCACGCCTGGGCAGCCCAGCGCGTGCCGCGCCTAATGGACATGATGGTCACGCTAGGAGTGAGCCAGATTCAGCGCCAGGGCGTTTCAATCATGCCCGAACTATTTTTCGGTGGCTGCGATTTTGACCGGCTAGCGTGGTCGCCCTCGGAAAAAGCCAATGCGCTCGGGGCCGTGTTCAGGTTGATGGCTGCGCAGAATGCTCACGGTTTTCGCCGCGACATGCTTCTCACCAATATCGACTGGAGCCACTGGGCTCACGGGATGGAGGTGCCCGTTGAACTGCTGCATGGCCAGAAGAGCCGGACGGTGTCCCTCAACGCCATCACCCATTTTGCAGCCAGTTTGCCAAAGGCGCGAGTCGTCACCGTGGAAGACGGCGGGCACACCTTGCCGCTCACCCACCCCGCGCTGGCCTTTGAACGCGTACATGCGATCACAAGGACTTTCGGCTCTGCGCCTCGTCTGCGAAATTTTGGACCAGTAGTGGCCCATACACAGTCGCCTGCGACATAGGATATGTCTTTCTTAACGTCTCTTATTCTGCATTAGGCCCAAAAAGCGGACATACCGCTACCGGCCCCATTTCGGTCATCGGCCAATCAAGTTGGAATGTTGGGGCCGCGGCGCAAAGCAGCCGCTCATCGGTCCGTAGGAAGCGAAATTTGCCAACAATTACAGTGCCCATCTATGTCGCAGCGGGCGCGCCATTTCCTTTTAAACTTGTTGTGCCGAGTTGTTGTTGCGGGCTTGCCTGAGCTTCGCGGGAGTGTCGTTTGACGGACGGTAGGATGGCTCGGGTGGTGACGAGCCCGCTTGTTTCGCGTTAGGCTGCCCGGGCAGAAGGCAAATATGCAACTGCGTGGGGAGGATGCGTGGCTCAACGAGCGCGGTCGCGGTGGTATTTCGGCATAGCGGCGGCAGTTTTGGTCTGTGGCCTGGCGGCCATTGCCTATAACCTTGCGCATAGAGCCGGTATGGATCGTCTCGCCGGCCAGTTGCGGGACCGGTTGACCCTGTCGCAGCGCGCGGTCGAAAGCGAAATCGAGCGCTTTGCCTATCTGCCGCAGGTGCTCGGGGAAGATGACCGGGTATTGGGCCTGCTGCAATCGCCCTCGCCAGAGGGCGTGCGGCAGGTCAATGCCTATCTCGGCAATGTCGCGCGCCATGCGCAGGCCGACGTGGTCTATCTCATCGATGGCAACGGCATGACACTGGCCGCCTCGAACTGGGATTTGCCCAGTTCCTTTGTTGGACACAATTACGGCTTCCGTCCCTATTTTACCGATGCGATCGAGCAGGGCCGTGGCGCCTATTATGCGGTGGGCGTCACAACGGGTGTGCCGGGATATTTTCTCTCCAGCCGCATTGATGGGCCGGACGGGCCGCTGGGCGTGGCGGTGGTCAAGGTGGATATGTCGCCGCTCGAACGGGTCTGGGCAGAAGCGGGCGAGATGACCGGGGTCGCCGACAGCGCCGGCATTGTGTTTCTCAGCGGGGTTCCCCAGTGGCGTTATCGGCCGCTTTATCAGCTGACCGAAGCCGACAAGGCGCTGATTGCAGCGGAGCGGCGCTATGATGGCAATAACGTGTTCAGTCGCGTTCCGCTCGTCGAGGCGCTTGAGACGGAGGGATTAACGCAGCTAAGCCAGGACGGCGCTCCGCCTCTCGCCCTGAGCGCTGTTCTCATTGATCCCGGTGGCGGCTGGCGACTGGTCAGCGCGCTGCCGTCGCGACCTGTGCGAGAGGAAGCCCAGCTTGTGGCTGGTGTCGTGGGCCTGCTGACTCTCGTTTGCGTGCTTCTCGGACTTTTTGGTTATCAGCGACGCCAATTGACGCTGTTCAAGCTCGAGCAGAACGCCGTGCTGGAGCGCCGCGTTGCCGAACGGACCAGCGCGCTGGCGCGCGAGATCGATGAGCGCAAGCGTACCGAGGAAGAGTTGCGCCAGACCCAGGACAGTCTGATCCATGCGGCAAAGCTGGCCGCTCTGGGCCGCATGTCTGCTGCCATTGTCCATGAGGTGAGCCAGCCGCTGTCGGCGCTGGACAACACCCTGGCCGCCGCCGGCCTTCATGCCCAGCGCCAGAATGTCGAAAAGTCTGCTGCATCCATCCAGACGGGCCGGGATCTGCTCAAGCGGATGCAGCGCACGATCAAGAATCTCAGGACCTTTTCCTCGCGCGCCAAAAGCCTGCCTTGCGAGCCAATTTCGCTGGCCCAGTCCGTCAGCGAGGCGATCGATATCGTTTCGCCCCGGGCCAAGGAGCGCAAGGTAAGCCTCGCATTTGACGGCGGCGATGCTTCGATCATGGCGGCGGTCAACGCTGTGCGGATCGAACAGGTGTTCATAAATCTGCTGCTTAATGCCATCGATGCAACCGCCAGCATGGGCAATAGCCAGATTTCAGTGCGGCTGCGCCAATCGGACGAACTTGCGCTGGTCGAGTTCTGCGATGCCGGTCCCGGCATTCCCCATGATATTGCCGACCAGATTATCGAGCCCTTTTTCACCACCAAGACGAGCGGGGAAGGGCTGGGACTGGGCCTGTCGATTTCCCGCGCCATTCTGGAAGACTATAAGGGGACGCTTGCCTTTTCCGCGCCGCCGGGTGGGGGCACCTGCGCCACGGTCTCCCTGCCGCTGGCCGCTCGACCAGCAGTGAGCGAGGCGGCAGGATGAGCCGGGGCCGCATCATTTTTGTCGATGACGAAGCCGAGCTGTGCGATGCAGCGGCCGACTGGCTGGATGCCTGCGGCTTCGCGGTGACCACCTTTACCCAGCCCGAAGCCGTCCTCGACAAAATCGACGCCTCGACTTGCGACTGCGTCGTCTCAGACATGCGGATGCCATCTCTCTCCGGCCTTGATCTGCTTGGGCAAATTCAAAAGCGCGATCCCGATCTGCCTGTGGTCTTGCTGACCGGGCATGGCGATGTTTCCCTCGCCGTCGAGGCAATGCAGGCCGGGGCCTATCACTTTCTCGAAAAGCCATATGATGCCGACCAGCTGGTCTCCATTCTCGACAATGCAGTGGAGCGGCGGCGGCTGAGGCAGGAAATCGACAGGCTCAAGCGCACGCCGGACGATCTCGATGCGCGCCTGATCGGCGTGTCTTCCGCCATGGCCAATGTGCGCCGCTCGGTGCAGCATTTGGCCGATATTGATGTGGATGTGCTGATCACGGGCGAAACCGGCACCGGCAAGGAAGTGGTGGCGCGGGCGCTGCATGATTTCGGCAAACGGCGGTCCGGACCCTTCGTGGCGATCAATTGTGCGGCAATTCCTGAATCTATTTTCGAAAGCGAGATGTTCGGTCATGAACGCGGCGCCTTTACGGGCGCGCAGGCGTCACGGCAGGGCAGGCTGGCCTATGCCTCGGGCGGGACAGTGTTTCTCGACGAAATTGAATCCATGCCGCTCCCCTTGCAGGCCAAGGTACTGCGCGTGATCCAGGAGCGGACAGTCGAGCCGATTGGCTCCAATCGTCAGGTGCCTGTCGACGTCCGGTTTATCGCCGCCACCAAGGTCGACCTCAGGGTTGAGAGTGCCGCGGGGCGGTTCCGACAGGACCTCTATTTCCGGCTGGCGACTATTGACCTGCCGCTGCCGCCGCTGCGCGACCGCGCGGAGGATATTGGGCTGCTTTACACCGTATTCGCACGGCGCGCGGCCGAACGGCATGGCCTGGCGTTCAGGGAATTGCCCATTCATCTGCGGATGGATCTTGCGCAACAGCGCTGGCCGGGAAATGTGCGCGAGCTCAAATCCTATGCGGAGCGGGCTGTGATCGGGCTGGAAGCGCAGGGGCTTGCAACCGTTCCCTCCGGCAACCTGCCCGACATGGTGGCTGCCTATGAAGCCAGGGTGATCGCCGAGGCCCTCGAAGCTGTGGGCGGTGCAACCACCGAGGCTGCCGAACGCCTTGGCGTGCCCCGCCGGACGCTGAACGAGAAAATAGCCAAATATGGGCTGCGCGCGGAAGCGAGTCAGGGCGAAACTTCGCCCGGCTAGCAGCGTTCTGAGCGGATTTCCGCCCGGATGGCGCCGAAACATCAGGTAATCCGGCATCTTCAAGCTGGCACAGCCCTTGCAAAGATGGGGGCGGTACGCCGCGAGGATCGGCGACCACCAAACCTTTTGGGAGGAAAATCGATGACCAATATGATGACGCGCCTTGGCGCGGCAGCTCTGCTGTGCACCGCTCTGACCGCTCCGGCTGTGCATGGCCAGGAATTCATCAATGTGCTGACCGGGGGCACCTCGGGTGTCTATTATCCGCTGGGTGTCGCGCTCAGCGAAATCTATGCCGACGGGATTGAAGGCTCACGCACCCAGGTGCAGGCAACGAAGGCCTCGGTCGAGAACCTCAATCTTCTCGCTCAGGGCCGGGGCGAGATCGCTTTCGCGCTGGGTGACTCGGTAGCACTGGCCTGGCAGGGCAGCGAAGAGGCCGGCTTCCCGCGCCCCCTCGAAAACCTGCGGGCCATTGCAGCCATTTATCCCAATTACGTGCAGATCGTGGCCGATGCGCAATCGGGCATTGTCACGCTGGAAGACCTGCCGGGCAAGTCCATGTCGGTGGGTGCGCCCGCCTCGGGTACCGAGCTCAATGCCCGGGCCATCTTCGAAGCCGCCGGCCTCAGCTATGACGATCTCGGACGGCTTGAATATCTACCCTATGCTGAATCGGCTGAACTGATCAAAAACCGCCAGCTCGATTCAACACTTCAGTCGGCGGGCCTGGGCGTTGCCTTTATCCAGGATCTGACGGCCACCCACTCCATCAATATCGTGGCCATTCCCGCCGAAACCGTGGTGCAGATCGGCGAACCCTATGTGCCCGCCATCATCCCCGCCGGCACCTATCGCGGCCAGGACGAGGATGTTCCAACCGCAGCCATTGGCAATATTCTGGTGTCGCATGAGGGCGTCAGCGAGGAAACCGCCTATCAGATGACCAAGCTGATGTTCGAAAATCTCGACCGTATGCGGGCTGCGCACAGTGCCGCCGAGAGCATCGACATCAATGCGGCAATCAAGGGCCTGCCCATTCCGCTGCATCCGGGTGCGGAGCGCTATTACCGCGAGCAGGGCATCATTCAATAGTCATGGCCGGGCCTGCCGTTCAGCGGCAGGCCCGAATATCGCTCTTTTGGGAGGAAGAGATCTATGACCCATACCGGTGAAACTGGCCGCGATGCTCTGGCGGACCGAGCAGAGGAAGAGGCTATCGAGGGCCTGCCACCCGGCTTCGGCCCCGGCATAAGCGGCAAGATTGCCTTCGGCATCGCCATAGCCTTTGCCCTGTTCACGCTGTGGACTGCTGCCTATGGATCGCTGCCGAGCCAGGTCGTGCGCGCCATGCATGTGGGGTTCCTGCTGCTTCTGACCTTTGGCCTCGTGGCCAATCTCGTCGCGAAATCCGTGCCGGCCAAAGTGTTCTTCTGGAGCCTTGGCATCGCCGGGTTTCTGACCGGGCTGTATAACTGGGTCTTCTATATCGATATTATCCGCCGCACCGGTTTTCTCACGACCATGGACCTGATCGTGGGCGCGGGCGTGGTCATTCTGGTGTTTGAGGCGGCGCGACGCATCCTCGGATGGCCGCTGGCGCTGATTGCCGCAATCTTCCTCGCCTATTGTTTTTTCGGCCAGTATCTGCCGGCGCCGCTGGTTCATCGCGGCTACAGCTTCGAACTCATTGTCGAGCATTTCGGCTTCGGCACCGAGGGCATCTATGGCACGCCCATCTATGTCTCGGCCGCCTATATCTTCATCTTCGTCGTCTTCGCCGCCTTTCTGGAGCGCGCGGGGATGCTGAAGCTGTTCAACGATTTCGCCCTGGGCCTGGTCGGCGGTTCGCGCGGCGGACCGGCGCAGGTCGCCGTTTTGTCTTCGGCCCTGATGGGCACCATTTCCGGGTCCGGCGTCGCCAATGTGGTGGCATCGGGCCAGTTTACCATTCCGCTCATGAAGCGGTTCGGCTATCGGTCGGCCTTTGCCGGCGGCGTAGAGGCGACAGCCTCCATGGGTGGCCAGATCATGCCGCCTGTCATGGGCGCCGTGGCCTTCATCATGGCTGAAACGCTCAATGTGCCCTATGCGGCCATCGTGCAGGCCGCCATTGTGCCGGCGCTGCTCTACTTCGCGGTCTGCTTCTGGATGGTGCATCTCGAAGCATCAAAGCTCGGGCTCAAGGGCCTGCCGAAAAGCCAATTGCCTGATCCCTGGAAAGCGGTTCGGGAACATTGGCCTCTGATCCTGCCGCTGGCGGCGTTGGTCTATCTGCTGTTTGCCGGTTACACGCCGGTCTTTGCCGGGACGATGGGTCTGGCGCTGGTCGTTGTGCTGATCCTGGGCACGCCGCTGGCCGCCCGCATCGGACCCTTCGCCTTCCGCATGGTGTTCTGGATTGCACTGGGCCTGGCTGCCGCTTCCTTCGCCTGGGTGGGTGTCAACCTGCTCGTCGCAGTGATCGTGGCCCTGATTGCCGCCTGCGCCTTTTTCAAGGGCGGTCGCGAAACGCTGGCGATCTGCCGGGATGCGCTTGCCCAGGGCGCGCGCAATGCCCTGCCGGTGGGTGTCGCCTGCGCCGTGGTTGGGATCGTTATCGGCACGCTCACACTGACCGGCATCGCCTCGACTTTCATCAGCGCCATCATCAGCGTCGGGGAGAACAATCTGTTCCTCTCGCTGGTGCTCACCATGATCACCTGCCTCGTGCTGGGCATGGGCATTCCGACAATCCCGAACTACATCATCACCTCCTCGCTGGCGGGGCCAGCTCTGCTCGAGCTCGGTGTGCCGCTGCTGGTCAGCCACATGTTCGTCTTCTATTTCGGCATCATGGCTGACCTTACCCCGCCTGTGGCTCTGGCCTGCTTTGCGGCCGCGCCCATCGCCAAATCGACTGGCCTCAAAATCTCGCTCAATGCGATAAAGCTGGCCGCTGCGGGCTTCGTCATTCCCTTCATGGCTGTTTTTACGCCGTCGCTGATGCTGCAGGATGGGGGCTGGATGGCCGAGGCGTTCGGATATCCGGTCGAAGTGGCCTATGTGATCTTCAAGGCATGTGTCGGCATCGGGCTGACGGGGGTTGGCCTGGTTGGGTTCCTCTTCGTCCGTGCCGGGTTGATCGAACGCCTGCTGTTCCTGTGTGCCGGTATTTCGCTCATCCTCGCTCTCCCCTGGACCGATGAGATCGGCTTCCTGGCGGGCCTGGTGCTGGTCCTGCTGCAGTGGCGCAGGGCTCGCACGCAGGCCGCAGGGCAGGAGGGTCAGCCGGCATGAGCCTCTGCATCGCCGCAAGCGGACATCTCATTGCGCTTGCGGCGAGCGCATTCTCCCTCACCTGGACCCATTCGGTGGAGAAAACCGAGTGGCGGGAGGACTGGCTTGTGGTCGAAAACCGGCTTCTGTTGGAAGAGGCCGCCGTCTCCGGCTCCGGGGCGGGAATCGGGTTGCCGAACGATGCTATATGGAGGGATGGCGTATGGACCTATCGGCCCGGTCTTGCCCCCCTGAAACAATTGAGTCTTGCCGCATCGGGCGCGACCGTTTCGCCCTGGACCCTCTGCACCAACGAGACATGTCTTGAACTGGGCCGAGAGGCAGGCGAGCCGGTGACGATTTGGTCCGCCGAGAGCTGCGCCTTGCCGGAAGGATCGGACGCGAGCCATTCAACTCGATGATCGAGGCTGGTCTGGCGGTCAGTCCGCCAGCACCATGTCGCTGTCGCCTTCGACCAGCTCCAGCGGAACCACCTTTCGGGTGATGCCGAGAGGGTAGGCTTCGGCATAGGCAGGCATGGTGGCGAGCAGCGCCTCGGCCAGCGCAATGCCCAGATCGCGCAGGGAAAGGCGGAAGCAGGTCAGTTTGGGCACCAGGTAATGGGCCTGCGGACTGTCGCGGCCGATCACGGCAAAGTTCTTTCCGGGCACCAGACCGACTTCATAGAGTCCATTGTAGAGCCCCAGTGACATGACTTCGTTGGTCAGCACGAAACCTGTTGGGCGCTTGTCGACAGGCATGGCAGCGATGGCGCTGGCAATCTGGTGGCCGCCCTTTTCGTTGGGGTGGGCGCGGAAGACCATGTCGGGGTCAAAGGCGATGCCATGCCGCGCGAGCACCTTGCGGTAGGCGTCGAGAAAGACAAAGCCGAGATTGGTATCGTCGAGCGGAATGGAGACACCGATGCGCTTGTGTCCCTTGGCAATCAGCCGAGATACGCCGACTTCGGCAATGCTTTCAAAATCCAGATCAAGCCAGGGATGGCCCGCATCGGTTTCCGAGCGGCCCAGCGCGATGAATGGCACCTTGTGGGAGGCCAGCAGATCGATGCGGTGGTCGATCCGCTTGGTCGAGGAAATAATGAGCGCATCCGCAAAGCCGCGCGCCAGCACGCGCTGCATATAGGCGTCCGGATCTTCCTCGGATGAGCAGAGCAGGGCGACGAGGTCGAGCTGATGGCGGGCAAAAACGGTCTGCACACCATCGAAGACGCTCATGAAGAACACATCGCCTTCGCCGGTAATCTGCGAGCCGGTCTGCATCATGAAGCCGACGACGCCGGTGGTGCCCTTGCGCAGGGAACGGCCGGCCTGATTGGGCACATAGCCGATGGCCGCGGCAGCCTCCATGACGCGGCGCCTTGTGTCCTCATTGACGTCCGGCTTGCCGTTCAAAGCGCGCGAGACCGTGCCGATAGACACGTTCAATTCCTGCGCCAAACGCCTGATACCGCTCATTTTCACTGAACTTTCTGCACAGCCGAACGTCCATCTCGGAAACGTTTACGATTTCCCATTGACACATCCCGCCTTCCAACACTAGCGTCGTAAACGTTTACGGACTGCGTTTCCGAAGCCGCACCAGATGGCAAGGCAATGTCAAAGTCCCTAGGGAGGTGTTCTTGGTCTATACGGCAGTTCTGGCCGGTTGCGGCAGCATGTCCAAGGGGTGGCTCACTGCCATTTCCAGCCATCCGCTGCTGGCGGGCAGGGTGAAGATGGTCGGCCTTGTCGATCTGGACCCCGAAGTGGCCAAAGCCCGCGCCGTCGAATGTGAACTGGGCGATGTTGTCATTGATGCCGACCTTGATGCGGTGCTGACCCAGACCAAGCCTGATCTGTTGTTTGATGTGGTCATTCCCGCAGCGCGGGCCAAGATCGTAGAGGCCGGGCTGCGTCATGGCGTGCATGTGCTCAGCGAAAAGCCGATGGCGACCAGCATTGCCGAGGGTCAGGCGATGATCGCGCAGGCCAAGGCGGCAGGACGCGTTCACGCCATCATCCAGAACCGTCGGTTCATCGCCGGCGTGCGGCGCATTCGCCGGCTGATCGAGAGCGGTGCGCTGGGGCAGTTGACCACCCTCAATTGCGACTTCTTCATCGGCGCGCATTTCGGCGGTTTCCGTGACGAGATGGATAATGTCCTGCTGCTCGACATGGCGATCCATACGCTGGATGCCGCCCGCTTCATGTCAGGCAAGGCGCCGCGCGCGGTCTATTGCCTCGAAACCAATCCCCCTGGCTCCTGGTATCGCCATGGCGCTGCAGCGAACGCCATTTTCGAATTTGCCGATGATGTGGTGTTCAACTATCGCGGCTCGTGGTGCGCTGAAGGCGCCAATACCAGTTGGGAAAGCGCCTGGCGCATTATCGGCACCAAGGGCACGCTGACCTGGGACGGCGCTGACAAGTTTGAAGCGCGGGTGGTCGATGGCGACACCGGCTTCATGCGCGACCTCAAGGACATCGAGGTGCCTCCGCCCGCCGATGAGGACGAGACACATGGCCATGCCAGTGTTATCGCCGATTTTCTTGATGCCATTGAAACCGGCCGTGCGCCCGAAACGGCCGGCACCGACAATATCAACAGCCTGGCCATGGTGTTTGGCGCGATTGAAAGCGCCAAGACACGGCAGCGCGTCACCATCTCTGTTTAAGGACCATTTCTGTGAGCGATCCCGCAAAAGCCATTCGCATCGGCACCATGATCAGCGCATCGGGCGGCAAGGCTGCCGAGCGCATTGGCGAAATCGCCGATATGGGCTTTGAGAGCTTTGAGCCATTTTTCTGGCAGACCACCAATGGCCAGGACCTGGCCGAACTGGGCAAGCGCAGCCTCGATGCGATCGGCGATCGCGACATCACGATTTCGACCCTCGGCATGTTCGGCAACCCGCTGGAAGACCAGGAAATGGACCGCCAGACCTTGCAGGGCTGGAAGGATTGCATCGACAATGCTCACCATTTCGGCGCGACCTGCGTAGCCGGCTTTACCGGCCGGGTCCGCAACAAGCCGCTGACCGACAGCCTGCCGCAATACAAGAAGGTATGGAGCGAGCTGGCCAAACGCGCCGCCGACAAGGGCGTCAAGATCGCTTTTGAGAACTGCGCCATGGACGGCAATTGGGCCAGCGGCGACTGGAACATTGCGCACAATCCTGACGCCTGGGAGTTGATGTTCAACGAGACGCCGGACGACAATATCGGGCTCGAATGGGAGCCCTGTCACCAGATGGTCTATCTGATCGACCCGATGCCGCAGATCCGCAAATGGGCGCACAAATTCTTCCATGTGCATGGCAAGGACGCCACCATTCGCTGGGAGGTGATCAAGGAACACGGCGTGTTCGGCAAGGAGAAGTTCGTCTTCATGCGCACGCCCGGCTTTGGCGACAGCAACTGGACGAACATCATTTCCGAGCTGCGTCTGGCCGGCTGGTCTGGTTCCATCGACATCGAAGGCTGGCACGATCCGGTCTATCGCGATGCGCTCGAAATGACCGGGCAGATTTATGCCCTCAACCATCTGAAGCAGGCACGCGGTGGCGAATATGTTGCTGTGGGTCCGTGAGGCAATTGGCTTGACGATGTTTGAGAAACCGTTTTATCAAAGGTGAGAAAAGGGTTTTCCAGTGAGGCTTGAGGACGTGACAAAGGCCGAGCGCATTCGCATCTACGACGTCGCCCGCGTGGCAGGCGTCAGCGTTGCCACGGCTTCCAAAGCCCTCAACGACACTGGAAGGATGGCCGATGCGACGCGGCTGCGGGTCAAGCAGACCGCTGCGGCCCTCGGTTTCCGGCCCAATGCGATGGCCCGGGCACTGACCCAGCAGCGCAGCTTCACCATCGGCCTTTTGACCAATGACACCTATGGCCGCTTCACCCTGCCGCTCATGGCCGGGGTCAATGAAGCTCTGCTCGATCATGGGGTTTCGGTTTTCCTCTGCGGCATCGAAGACGATGCGGCGCCGGCCAAAATCCATGTCGATGCCATGCTCGACAAGCAGGTCGATGGCATCATCGCCACGGGCAAGCGCATTGACCGGCGCTTGCCGGTCGATCTCTCCAATCTGCCCGTGCCCGTCGTCTATGCCTTTACGCAGGGGCCGGAAGATGCGGTGACGCTGGTGTCCGACGATGCGCAGGGCGCACGCGAGGCCACCGATTGGCTGCTGAAAATCGGGCGGCGGCGGCTCGTGCATGTCACTGGCCCCGAAAGCTTTGCCTCGGTGGCGGCGCGTGCGGGCGCTTTTCGCGATGCCGCCGGCGCTGATGCATTGGTGCTGCATGGCGAGTGGTCGGAAGCCTGGGGCCATGACGCGATTGCCCGGCTCTGGAGTGCGGGCACGCCGCCCGACGCGATTTTCTGCGGTAATGACCAGATCGCCCGTGGCGCCGTCGATGCGCTGCGGGAGCGCGGCGTTGCGGTGCCCGAAGAGGTGTCCGTCATCGGCTTTGATAATTGGGAAATCGTCGCCTCGGCGACCCGTCCGCCCCTGACGACGGTGGATATGAATTTGAAGGAACTCGGCCGCGAGGCCGGACGCCTGATCCTGGAGCTTGCCGAGGGCAAGCCGGTCGAGCCGGGTGTCCGCCAGCTGCCCTGCAAGCTCGTGCTGCGCAAATCCTGCGGGGGCGATGCAATCGCTGTCCGTGGGGGAGGGGCGCTTCAGGAGGTTTGAGGAGATGCTGCCACAGGCGGTTGCAACGCCCATGGCAGCGAGAGAGGCCGCGAGGGAAAGGAAAACCCAAGCGGCATGAGCGCGGCCCGAAGGCCGCAAAGGGAGGATATAATGCAATTGTCTAAACTAGGTCTATTGGCCAGCCTCGCCATTGGCGCTTTGGCCGCAGCAACACCGGCTTATGCACAGGTGACGCTCAAGGTCTGGTCGATCGATGGTGTCGACCGCCCCGGCATCGCTGACGTCTATGCCAAGGAATTCGACGAGGCCAATGAGGACATCGTCGTCGAATATCGTGCGATTCCCTTCGACGAAATCGTCAATGAGACGCTGCGCGCCTTCGCTACCGGCAATGCGCCTGACATCGTTTCCTTCGACAATCCGGATTTTGCGCTGTTCTCGTCGCGCGGGGCCATGCTCGACATCACAGAGCGCGCCGCCAATTCGGACATCATCAGCAAGGCTGATTATTTCGAAGGCCCGCTCAATTCCGTCACCTGGGATGGCAAGCTCTTCGGCCTGCCGAAATATACCGACACGATCGGCATTTTCTACAACAAGGACATGTTCGCCAAGGCCGGCCTGACCGAGCCCCCGACCACCTGGGCGCAGGTTGCCGAATATGCTGAAAAGCTGACCGATCCGGCCAACAACGTCTATGGCATCACCTTCTCGGCCCGCGCCGGTGAAGAAGGCACGTTCCAGTTCCTGCCCATCATCCAGATGTCCGGTGGCGGCGCTAACAAGGTCAATACCGAAGGCGCGGCTCAGGTTCTCGATATCTGGAAGAGCCTGATCGACAATGGCTATGCCTCGCGCGACGTGCTGAGCCTTGGCCAGTGGGATTCCACCGGCGTGTTCAACTCCGGCAATGCTGCCATGGCCATCTCCGGCCCGTGGGAAATCGACCGCATGGTCGAGGATGCCAAGTTTGACTGGGGCGTTGCCCTGCTCCCCACCATCAATGAAGGCGACCAGAGGTCTTCGGCGCTTGGTGGCTTCAACTGGGGCATCATGGCCAATACGGCCCATCCCGACGAGGCCTTCCGCCTGCTCGAATATTATGTGAGCCAGGAAGACCGCATCTTCGAAGAATTCGGCAATCTGCCGGCGCGTGGCGATATCGAGCTGCCGGTGACCGGCATCGAGAAGAAGGACGCTGCGCTCAAGGTGTTCCAGGAGCAGCTGCAATATGCGCAGCCGCGCGGCCCGCACCCGGAATGGCAGAAGATTTCCAAGGCCATTTATGATGCCGAGCAGCAGGCTCTGACCGGTCAGATGTCGTCCATGGACGCCCTCAACCAGGCCCAGGCCACTATCGACGCCATCTTCAACTAGTCCTCCCGACTGGGCCGGCCGGAGTTCGCTCCGGCCGGCATTTTCTTTCAGGTGGTCACGGAGGATCCGGTGTCACGATTTTTCAGCTGGCTGCGCGACGGGGTGGGTTTTGATATCCTGCTGGTCGGCGCTGCCCTGCTTTTCCTGCTCGCCCTAGCCGGCGCCCCGCTGGTCTATAATGTGCTGATGAGCTTCCAGCAGGTGGACATGTTCACCCTGGGCGCGCTGTTCCGGCCCTTTGTCGGCTTCGACAATTACGTGGCCGTGGTGCAGCAGCCCGAATTCTGGCTCGTGGCGCGCAATACGCTGATTTTCGTTTTTGGTTCGATGTCCGGGCAGTTCGTGCTCGGTTTTGCCCTGGCGCTGTTTTTTGCGCAGAACTTTCCCGGCGCTTCGACCATTCGCGGCCTGTTCCTTGTGTCCTGGGTGATGCCCGGCCTGGTCGTGGGCGGCATCTGGAGCCTGATCCTTGCGGGCGACTATGGCGTGCTCAATGTCGTGCTCAAGGCGCTCGGCGTCATCGACGCCAATGTGTTCTGGAAATCCGATCCGAACTTTTCCATCTGGGCGGTGATCATCGCCAATATCTGGCTGGGCCTCGCCTTCAACATGCTGCTGCTGTCCGTCGGGCTCGCGGCCATTCCGAAGGACCTCTACGAGGCGGCCGAGCTCGACGGCGCCAATGCCTTCCAGCGCTTCTGGACCATCACCCTGCCGATGATGCGGCCGACAATCGGTGCGGTGCTGTCGCTGGGACTGATCGGCACATTGCAGCAATTCGACCTGTTCCCGGCGCTGACCGAAGGCGGGCCGGCCAACACGTCCAATGTCGCCGGCTTCTGGTCATGGCAGCTCAGCTTCCAGCTTTATGATTTCGCCAAGGGCGCCACGGTGTCGGTGATGATGTTCCTGCTCGTTCTCTTCGCCTCGGTCATCTATGTGCGCTCAACCCGCCATGAGGTGCGCGGATGACAAGGACCTATACCCCCTGGTTCCTGCTCGTCATCGCCCTGGCGCTGGCCGCAGTGTACCTGTTTCCGCTCTACTGGATGTATATCACCAGCCTCAAGGGTGGCTCGGAGATCTTCGCCAATCCGCCCACTTTCTGGCCCAATAATGCCAATCCGGGCATCTATCCCGAAGTCTGGGCCCGGCGCGCCATGCCGACCTATCTCTGGAACTCGGTGCTGATCGCCAGCGGCGTTACCGCCATTACTGTGGTCCTCGGCACGGGATGCGCCTATGTGCTGGCGCGCTATCGCAACCCCTGGATCGATGTGGGTCTCTTCGCCATCCTGATGCTGCAGGTGCTGCCCGCTTCGGTGATGATCACGCCGCTCTTTGTCGGCTTCAACCAGGTGGGCCTCCTCAACTTCCCGCGTAGTGCGGTGGTGTTGGCGGCGGCGGCCAAGGCCATGCCCTTCTTCGTCGTGCTCGTTCGCGCCACCTTCATGAGCGTGCCGCGCGAGCTTGAGGAAGCGGCGCTGGTCGATGGCAATTCGCGCGTCGGCGCTTTCTTTTCCATTGTCCTGCCGCTGGCGCGCAACGGCATTTTGGTCTGCGCCATCCTCACCTTCATGAGCGCCTTCGGCGAATACATCTATTCCAAGTCGATCATCCAGAGCCCGACATTGCAGCCTGCAAGCGTTGGTCTCTCCGGGTTCCTCGGACCCAATTCGACCGACTGGAGCTCCATCATGGCCTATTCGGCGATCTATGTGACGCCGATCCTTCTGGCCTTCGTCATCCTGCAGCGCCGCATCGTATCCGGCCTTACCTCGGGAGCCCTGAAATGACCGCCCAGATCGAACTGCACAGCATCGACAAGCACTATGGCAGTTTCCACGCGCTCAAGGGCGTATCGCTGACCATCGACAAGGGCAGCTTTGTTGCGCTGGTCGGCCCGTCGGGTTGTGGCAAGTCCACCCTGCTGCGCTCTATTGCGGGGCTCGAAACCATCACTTCGGGTGAATTGCGCATTGCCGGCAAGGCCATGAATGGCGTGCCGCCCCGGCATCGTGACATTGCCATGGTGTTCCAGAGCTATGCGCTCTACCCGCATATGACCGTCGAGGAAAACCTCACCTATTCGCTGCGCCTGCATGGTGTGGGCAAGGCCGAGGCCAAGCAGAAGGCGGCCGAGGTCGCGGCGACGACCGGGCTTTCGGGGCTCCTGGCCCGCTATCCGCGCCAGCTTTCGGGCGGCCAGCGGCAACGCGTTGCCATGGGCCGTGCCATTATCCGCAATCCCAAGGCGTTTCTCTTTGATGAGCCGCTGTCCAATCTCGACGCGTCTCTCCGCGTCCAGATGCGCAAGGAGATCCGCGCCCTGCATGACCGGCTCGGCGCCACCTCGGTCTATGTCACGCATGACCAGATCGAAGCCATGACCATGGCCGATTGGGTGGTGGTCATGCGCGACGGCATCATCGAACAGCAGGGCCGTCCGCTTGATCTCTATGACAGGCCGGTCAATCGCTTTGTCGCGGGCTTTATCGGCTCACCCGCCATGAACTTTATTTCGGGCCATGTGTCCGACGCGGGCAATTTCGTGGTGCTTGCCGATGGCGCCGGCACGCTGCCGCTCGACCATAGCTTGCAGCCGGGCCGCGAAGTGGTTGCGGGCGTTCGCCCCGAACATCTGCAGGTCGCAGGCGAGGGGGCGACGTTCAACCTGGATGTGGGTGTCGTCGAATCCACGGGTTCTGCCACCTATCTGACGTCGACCGATGGGGCTTTTCAACTGGTCCAGTCCGACCGCACCGAGCTCAAGCCAGGGGACCGCATCGGGCTCCGTATCGATCCGGCTAGGGTCCACCTCTTCGATCCCCAGACCGGCATCGCGATTTAAGGTTTTCCCATGTCCCGCTACGCCCCCGTTCCGTTTCCGCAGGTCAGGCTCGAAGGCCGGTTCTGGCATGAACGCCTCGACACCGTGCTCGACCGCACCGTGCCCAGCCAGCACCAGAAGCTCGGCGAATATGGCATTCTGGATTCGCTGAAACTGCCCAATCCGCCGCCGCCGCTGCGCTTCCCGCGTCATCCCAACGGGTTCACCGTGCAGGTGTTCTGGGACAGTGATGTCGGCAAATGGATCGAGGCGGCGAGCTATGCGCTGGCCCATCGGCGCGATGCCGATATCGAAGCCAAGATCGAAGCGGCAGTGGATGACCTCGAAAAGGCGCAGGCGCCCGATGGCTATCTCAATTGCTGGTATCTCGGCCGCGAGCCGGACAAGCGCTGGACCAATCTGCGCGATAACCACGAGATGTATAATGCCGGGCATCTGCTCGAGGGCGCCATCGCCTATTTCCAGGTGACGGACCGGCGGCGTTTTCTCGACGTGATGGAGCGTTATCTCGACCACATCTACGCCACCTTCGGCACCGGGGCGAACCAGCGGCGTGGCTATGACGGGCACGAGGAAATCGAGCTGGCATTGATGAAGCTCTATTACCTGACCGGCGAGAAAAAGCACCTCGATTTTGCCGCCTATCTCATCAATGAGCGCGGCCAGCAGCCCCCGCATTATTTCGATGTGGAGCGCGAGCGCCGCGAGGCGGGCGAAAGCAAGCAGCCTTATGTTTTTGCCAATTATGAATATTCGCAGAGCCACAAGCCGGTGCGCGAGCAGGACAAGGTCGTCGGCCACGCCGTGCGTGCCATGTATCTTTATACCGCCATGGCCGACCTTGCCGCCGAGACAGGCGACGCGGCGCTGAAGCGCGCCTGCGAGGTGCTGTGGGACGATGTGATGGAGACCAAGATGTATGTGACGGCGGGCCTCGGCCCCTCGGCGCATAATGAGGGTTTCACCCATGATTTCGACCTGCCCAACCAGACGGCCTATGCCGAAACCTGCGCTTCGGTCGCGCTGATCTTCTGGGCGCAGCGGATGCTGCATCTCGATCTCGACGGCAAATATGCCGACATTCTCGAACTCGCCATGTTCAACGGCGCGCTCTCCGGCCTCAGCCGCGATGGCGTGCATTACTTCTACGCCAATCCGCTTGAAAGCGACGGCACGCCAACGCGCTGGGACTGGCATACCTGCCCGTGCTGCACGATGAATGTCAGCCGGCTGGTCGCATCCGTGGGCGGCTATTTCCTCTCGGTCGCCGACGACGGCGTCGCCTTCCACCTCTATGGCGGCATCGCCTCGGACGTGGAAATCGGCGGGGTCAAGGTGAGCCTCCGCGAAGTGTCCAACTATCCCTGGTCGGGCGATATCGCCATCCATGTCGATCCTGAAACGCCGGCCGAATTTGCGCTGGCGCTGCGTATTCCCGGCTGGTGCAAGGGCGCGAAAGTGCGCGTGAATGGGGAAGCGGTGGATGTCGCCGCGGCTCAGCGCGGCTATCTCACCATCAGGCGCAAATGGCAGGCGGGTGACCAGGTCAGTCTGGACCTGCCCATGCCGCCGGTCCGGCTCTATGCCCATCCCGGCGTCATCATGGATGCAGGGCGCGTGGCGCTGAAGCGTGGGCCGCTGGTCTATTGCGTCGAGGAAGCCGACAATCCGGGCGGGCGCGTGCAGCGGCTGAAGCTGCCGCGACATGCCGAACTCAAAGCCGAGCAGCGAGCAGACCTCTTCGACGGGATTGTGACGCTCAAGGCAGAGGCCAGGGCGATCGACGAAGGCGAGTGGAAGGACCTTTACCGGACCAGTCCCCCGGTCGAGGCACCGGCGACGCTGACCGCCATTCCCTACTATCTCTGGGCCAATCGCGGGCAGGGATCGATGGCGGTCTGGGTGCCCGAAGCGACAGCCTAGCGGAGTGAGGCGGGCGCTTTACGCGCCTGCCGGTTCACCTGCAGGAATGGGCAGGTAAAGCTCGAATTGCGTGCCATCCGGACCCGACCGCACATGGGTTCGGCCAGCGATGGCGTTGGCGCGGCGCGCCTGATTGTTGAGGCCACGCCCGGCAACGCGCTTGTCGGGGTCGAAACCATGCCCATTGTCCGAAATGCGGATCAGCACCTCATTGCCCACCAGATCTGTCTCCACCGATGCCTCGCTGGCTTCGGCGTGCTTGATGATATTGGTGAAAGCCTCCTGCAGGATATGCAGCGCATGGCGCTGATCGAGCCAGGGCAGGGGCGGCACGTCGCGCACATCCCAGCGCAGCTTGATGCCTGTGCTTTCGAGCCGCGGCTGCAGGCGGAAGCGCAGCGTGCCGAGCAGCAGGAGCAGATCGGTTTCGACCGGCTCCATGGAATCGATGGTGAGCTTGAGGTCGTCGATGCAGCCCTGAAGGATTTGCATCATCTCAGCTTCATCAAGCTTGCCGCGCTCGATCATGCGCAGGGCGCTGACCAGCGATGAGCCCAGGCCATCATGCATGTCTTCCATCAGCCGCTGGCGCTCGTGGTGGAGCAATTCGCGCTGCTCGATCTCGCGCACCTTTTGATGGCTGACCAGCAATTCGGCCTCGCGCGGCAAGGCGTTCGGCCATGAGCGCATTGGAGCGCTCGACCTCCCGGACCGCGCTGGTATAGCGGCTGATGATGGCGTGGAACGAGCCGACGACAATGGCGATCTGGGCATAGGGCACGAGGAAATAGCCCTCGATATTGACCAGGTTTTGCTGCAGCAGCAGGTCATAGACGCCCAGATAGGTGATGAAGAAGACCCATGCAGCAAGGCCGATGGCCTCGGTCGCGCGAGCCTGCCAGCTGGCGCGGAGCCCGGCTATGGCAACCAGATTGGCCAGCAGGAACATGACCACATAAAGGATGAAGGCGGAAAGGGTCGGCTCAAGCGTGCCGTGCAGCAGCGGGCAGGTGATGATGCCGAGAACGAGAGTGGAAACGCCGACGCACCAGTTGATCGCACGCGATGGACGCTGGTGCATGGCGGCGAGGAACAGATGCACAATGCCGATCATCCAGAGCAGCGAATTGACGGTCAGCCAGCCGAACCATGAATCGGAAATCGGCAGCCGCTCCAGCCCCATGTAATTGTGCATGACGCGGAGAAAGTTGACGACCGACATGAGGAAAAACAGCGCATAGAGCTTTTCCTCGCGGCGGCTGAGCCAGAAGAACAGGGCAAAGAATCCGCAGACGAGAAATGCCGCGCTGATGATGTAGGGCAGGTCGGCCTGGAAGAAGGAGCGCACCAGATAGGGCAGGCCGACATCCTGAAAATTGCCGATCCACATGCTGGACAGCGCGCCGCCCGTGCCGCGGAGATGCTGCAGCCGCAGGACAATCTGCTCGACCGGCTCTGTTTCCGTTGTGTTGTCGAAGGCAATCCGCAGCGGGCGGTTTGAGCCGTTCCAGAGCAGGTTTGCGTGCGACTGGTATTGCAGCTGGCCGTTTATATAGATCGCCAGCTCGCCGTCGGATTTCCAGCGCGGAATATAGAGGTAATTGGCCTCGCTAGGGCGAACAGCACGGGGCAGGTCGACGCGATACCAGCTCGTCTGGGTCGGCAAGGCGGCCGGGTCGCTGGTCAGCATAGTGTCGAGCGCCGGCACGCTCGCATTGGGCAGGGCCACGGGCTTCCACTCCCCTGCCATTGCCTCGGCATCAATATGGGCCGGAGGCAGCGGATAATTGTCCGACGCCTCGACCAGAATCGTGGCCCCGGTGAGGTGTATGCCGCGCGGGGTGAAGGCGAGATGCAGGATGAGTACAAGCAGGGCCGTGCCGAGGGCCGCGAGGCCGTAGAGACGCAGAAGCCTAGAGAATTCCATGGCTGCACGCCTCGAAGATTGCCTCGGCCTTCGAGGACACTTCCAGCTTTTCGTATATGCGGCGCACGAAGGTCATGACGGTATTGCGCGAAATGCCCATGAGCTCGGCGATTTCGTCGTAGCTGAAACCCTTGGTGATAAATTCCAGCGTCTGGCGCTCACGCGGGGAGAGAGGCGAGGCCAGCGGGGGGACCTGCTCAGGTTCAGGGCTGCGGAACCGCAGCAGGATCTGGCGGGCAATGCGCGGGCTGATCGGGCTGCCGCCGGAATGGAGGCAGCGGATTTCCTCGGTCAGCGTGCTGGCATTGGAATCCTTGAGCAGATATCCAGCGGCGCCGGCTTCAATGGAGGGGATGACATGGCGTTCATCGGCAAAGGTCGTACTCACCATGATGCCGCAGCCGGGCCAGGCGCGGTGGGCGGCGCGGATGACCTCGATGCCGGAGCCATCGGGCAGGCCAAGATCGACCACCAGAACATCGGCGGCGGGTCCTTCCAGCATGGTCAGTGCCTGTTTCACCGTCTGGGCGGCTGCGTGCATGACCATGTCCGGCGCCGCTTCAATGGCGGCCATGAAACTGCTCTGGAAGGAGACGTCATCTTCCACAACCGCGATTCTGAGGCTTTGGACGTCGGGATTGGTCATTGTTCCGGTAGCCCCAGTTTCGCCAGCACCTGCATCGTGTCGTCGACAGCCTTGACGAAAACCGGGCTGGCATTTTGCGAGGGAGGCCTGACATTTTCTACGGTCGAACCGGGCCGGAACTGCAGCGATGTTGCCATAGCGGCACGCGCTTCGTTTTCTCGACCCAGGCGAGAATAGGCGATAGCCATAAGCATATGTGAGCGACCCGAGGCCGGGGTGATGGCAATGGACCGCTCAAGCCACTCAATTGCCGCCTCGTCATTGCCCAGCAGCAGATTGGCCCAGCCGGCGCCGAGCAGCCAGGTCCATCGGGACACGGCGGGCGTGTCGTAAAGGTCAGCTCGCGTGAATGTCGCGAGCGCCTCCTCGAACCGGCCGAGATAAAGCTGGCCGAGGCCGAAGAGATACAGCGCCGATCCATTCCAGGGATCGAAACTGAGGGCCTGTCCGCAGGCGACGAGGCTCTCGGCATAGCGCGTCGTGGCGCTATATAGGCGGCATTGCGCTTCGAGCGCCGCAATCGAGCGGGGGCGGGCCCCCAATGCGCTGTCGAGCAATGTCCCGGCCCTGTCTTCCATCGCCGGGCGCTGGTCGGGTTCATACCAGGCCATTTGCAGGCCGCGCAGTTGCAGGCCCGCAAGGGCAATCTGGAGATCGGCATTGTCAGGTTCGGCGGCAAGTGCTTCGTTCAGCATGGTTTCGGCGACGGCGAAACGCTCGCGCGAGGTCTGGCTGATGGAGGCCGAGGCTTGCTCGATGGCCACCTTGCCCGAGGTGGAGGCGCTGGCACTGTTTTCCGGAAGCAGCAGGTTGAGGCTGCGCGCCAGCTGATCACCCACGCCGGCGATCAGACGTGTCTGCCGAAGCTTGTCCCTAATGCCGCTGCCATCCACCTCTGCCGTCGCGACACTCTCAACCTCGCCGGTGCTGGTGTTGACCAGCCTCGATTTCAGGGTCCAGGCGCTGCCGTTCCGTGCCAGTTCGCTAACGATCGACAATCCGGCTGCGGGCGCCCCGGCCGAGGGCGCGACCACGCGCAGGCCGTCGATTTTTGCCAGACCATCGGTCAGGTCTTCGGCCATGGCGACGGCCATGGCAGCGCCTGCGGTATCGCCGCTGGCGTCAACAATTGGCATCACAGCGATGGTCGATGGACCATGGCCCGATACCAGGGCCGGGAGCCCCAGAGAGAGCAGGGCAAGGGCGGCAAAACCGACAAGGGCGGCAAGCGCCTTGCGCGAGCCAGGCATCCGCATCCGCCGCTTTGTCTCCGGTGGAGCCTCCCTTGCGGGCATTGGCGATATGTCGCCCGTCACCTCCCCGTCGAACATGTAGCCCCGTCCGGACACGGCGCGGACCAATTGCCGCTCGGTATCGCCCAGCGCGGTGCGCAGTTCCTTGATGCACTGGAACAGGCTGTCATCGCTGACATGGATGCCGGGCCACACGGCGGTCATCAGGTCCTGCTTGCTGACGATGCGGCCGCCATTGGCGATGAGGATATAGAGGACTTCGAAGGTCTTGGGTCTGATCTTTATGGGAACGCCATCAGCGCCCCGAAGCTCGGCGCGCTGCCTGTCGATCTCGAAGCCGGAAAAGCGGATCACCTCGCCCCCTTACAATCCGATGCCGCCCAAGCGGTAGCAGATAATCTCTCCGCCTTCATCGGCGAAGTCTGAAATGCAGATTTCAGAAAAATTTCAGAAATTCTTCGCCGCGCCTTCAGGACTCCTGGTGCCGACACGGGCAAACAGGATGGCAGGGTGTGAGCGGTTCGATGGCGCATGGCGCGGCGGCGATCACAACAGTGGGACACGCCGGTGCAGGCGATCAAAGGGCGGAAACCACTTCCTTGAAGGGGGTGGGGACCACACGCTGCGATCGTTTCAGCCATAAGCGTCGAACCTTCATGCCCTTCGCCGGTCTGGCGGGTGAACTGGTCTTTTTGACATGCTGCGGCCATGGCCGGCGGCACTGTTGATACATGCCAATCTAGCCCCAAACCCCGGCGAGCCTTGTCACTATTTCTAGCGATATGGGCGCGTGTGCCCGGCGGAACATAGTGCAGGCGTCGAGATTTACGCGCGCGGATGTCCCCGCCGTGCGTGGGGTGCAATTGGGACTGAGGTAGGCCATGTGTCCGTCATCAGCGCCCTTGGCACAGAATTGGGTTTGATCGTTAAGGAGAGTTCTGGTCTCGTCTGAGTGACGAAAGAGCTAGAATGACGACGAAAACCACGAATACGAAGAAGCCTGCCGAACA
>JAEYTY010000094.1 GCA_023433775.1 Pseudomonadota bacterium
CCGTTCCCCTGCCTGACATTCTGATCAATTCAGATGATTATAACCGCGTTATGCTACTCGCGGAGCGATCCTTCGACACCAATCCCTATGTGTCGGCCTTTCTGGAGCGGGAACTGAAGCGCGCCGAGGTTTGCGACCCCTGGGACCCGGCAGGTGTTTCCATGGGGCATCGCGTCATGTTTCGGCTCGATGACGAGCCGCAGGTGCGTCTGGGCAAGCTGACCTATCCCAACCGGCCCTTCGGTGAACGCGGCAATGTGCCCATTCTCGGCCCCGTCGGCGCCGCGCTGATCGGTATGCACCGCAATTCCACCATCGAATGGCTGGATCAGGAGCGTATCCGCACGCTCACCGTGCTCGATTACGGCTGGTAAGCGGCAAAGCCGTTCCGGTCGAACAGCACCCAGAAGGCAAAGAGATTGGTCAGCGCATGGGCGATGGCCACATAGAACACTGAGCCTGTGCGCCAGGCGACCCAGCTCCAGAACAGGCCCAGTGCCGCCGCGCCGCCAATCAGCGCCACGGCGCCGCCGTCGAAAACAATGCCCGCGCTCAGCGCCAGCGGCACATGCCAGGCGGTGAACAGCACCCAGCCGAGCCACAGGCCAAGCCGGGGCTTGTCGCGGAACGTGCCGAGGAACCCGCCGCGCCATGCAATCTCTTCGAGTGGGCCGTTGATGGTTGCGATCAACAGCGCCAGATACATGCCGCCATTGCTGAGCATGGACGTGTTCGGCACGAAATTGACCACTGCCACCACGCAGACCTGCGCCAGCAAGAGCGGAATGATCCACCAGTCCCGCCAGGGCAGCTTTTCTGAAAACAGCCCCCCATCATCGCCGGGCAGGGCGTGCAGTCCAATGACCGGCAGGCAGAAAAACAGCCAGTAAAAGGTCATAGAGAAAAGGTAGCCGGCGCGGCTGTCCCACTGGGTCAGCGCCGGCACAATGAAAAACAGCGCCCCGATGAGAAGCGCCGCGTGGAGGATAAGGGCAAGTTGACGGCGGGTCACGACGAGCCCAGGCGTTTCTGGAAGAAAATGCGCCGTGACCCCGCCGGATGGTCCTCGATCGTGCCGAATTCGACAAATCCGAGGTCTCGGTAGAAGTCCGGCGCCTGAAAGGCAAAGGTATCGAGCCACATGCCGCCCAGGCCCTGCTGGCGGGCCCAGTCTTCGGCCTGCTGCATCAAGAGCCGGCCCAGACCTCGGCCGCGCAGCTCCGGCGCAACCGAAATGAACTGGATGAACATCCAGCCATAGAGCACATAGCCGGTGAGGCCACCCTGGATGGTGCCGGCCTCGTCCTTGAGAAGAAAACCATAGTCGCGGTAATTGCCGCCAGGCCGCTGGCCCTCGGCGGCGGCACCGAGAATGCCGACCACCGCCTCGATGTCGGAGGCGCCGGGCGCATCGACAAATTCGAGGCGGGGCGTGGCGGTCACGAACTGGCCGCGCCGATGCGGGCAGTGACCTCGATCTCGATCTTCATGCCTTCCTCGATCATCTGCACGATCAGCATGGAAGCGGCGGGGCGGATGGAGCCGAAGACGGGGCCAACGGCCTTGACGACATCGTCCACATAGGAGCGGTCGCCGACATAATAGACCACGCGAACCGTATCCTCGATGGACGAACCGGCTTCCTTGAGCGCCTTGTCGATGGTCGCCAGAGCGTTCTTCGCCTGCTCGCCAACGCTTTCGGGCATTTTCATCGTGGCATAATCATAGCCCGTCGTGCCGGACACATAGACAGTGTCTTCGTGGCGAACGGCACGGGAATAGCCAAAGGTGGCTTCGAAAGGCGAACCGGTGGAAACGCGCTGAACCATTGTGTTCTCTATTGAGCGAGGAATTACAGCCAGGGCCGCTCGGCAGCCATCTTGCCCTCGAAAGACGAGATGGACGGGTCCGATTTCAGCGTGCCGGCAATGTCGTCGAGGCCTTCAAGCAGGATCTGCTTGCGGCTGGGGTCGATGTCGAAATGCAGTGTGCCGCCATCGGGGCCGGAAATGGTCTGGGCCTCAAGATCGACGGTCAGCGTGGCGTTGGAGCCGCGATCGGCGTCGTCCAGCAAGAGCTTCAGCTGTTCGGGCGAAACGACCAGCGGCAGGATGCCGTTCTTGAAGCAATTATTGTAGAAAATGTCGGCAAAGCTGGTGGAAATCACACAGCGGATGCCGAAATCCAGCAGCGCCCATGGCGCGTGCTCGCGGCTCGAACCACAGCCGAAATTGTCGCCCGCCACGATGATCGTGGCATTGCGATAGCCCGGCTTGTTCAGCACGAAATCGGGGTTCTCCGAGCCATCCTCATTATAGCGCATTTCCGAGAACAGGGCGGTGCCCAGACCGGTGCGCTTGATGGTCTTCAGATACTGCTTGGGAATGATCATGTCGGTGTCGATATTGATGATCGGCAGGGGCGCCGCGACACCGGTCAGGGTAGTGAATTTGTCCATGGGGCTTTGAACCTCGCTATTGGCGACGGTCATCGCGCATAAGCAGGGTTTCGGTCAAGGCCAAACCGTACCGAAGCGTACGGTTGGACGGGGATGTGCAGGCATTTCGGGCCGAGGCATGTAATCATATGTCCATGCCCGGGATTGGCTTGTAAAAGTGAGTTGGGCGACTGACCCTGACGACCCCAACTGAACGGAGCCCGCCATGAAGGCCACCTTATCGAGAAAACGGACGATGCGCAGACTGTTTCGCTGCGCGATGTGGGCATGGAATTGCCCGAGGGCGATGTGCTGGTCGATGTCGCCTATTCGACCTTGAACTATAAGGACGCGCTGGCGATCACCGGGCGGGCGCCGGTGGTGCGGCGCTTTCCGATGGTGCCGGGCATCGATTTTACCGGCATTGTCGCCGAAAGCAGCCATCCCGATTTCGAGGCCGGTGACCGGGTCGTGCTCAATGGCTGGGGTGTCGGGGAAAATCATTGGGGCGGCCTCGCCGAGCGTGCCCGCGTCAGTGGCGACTGGCTGGTGCCCCTGCCCGAAGGGATCGACCTGCGCCAGGCGGCCGCGATCGGCACGGCCGGCTATACCGCCATGCTCTGCGTGTTGGCGCTGGAGCGGAACGGGGTGACGCCGGACAAGGGCGAAATCGTCGTGAGTGGCGCGGCCGGGGGCGTGGGCAGCGTCGCGACGGCACTGCTGGCGGCGCGGGGTTATAAGGTGGCCGCGGTGACGGGCCGAGCCTCCGAAGCGGACTATCTGCGCGAACTGGGCGCTGACTCGGTGATCGACCTCGCCGAACTGACTGACAAGACCAGGCCGCTTGGCAAGGAACGCTGGGCCGGCGGCATTGATGTCGCGGGCAGCACAGTGCTCGCCAATATGCTCTCGATGATGCGCTATCGCGGCGTGGTGGCTGCCTGCGGCCTGGCGGCCGGCATGGACCTGCCGGCCTCAGTGGCGCCCTTCATCCTGCGCGGCGTCACGCTGGTCGGGGTCGATAGCGTGATGTGCCCCAGGCCTGATCGGTTGGAAGCATGGTCACGACTGGCCAGTGACCTCGATCTGAACAAGCTCGAGCAGATGATCACGGACCTGCCGCTGTCCGAAGTCATCGACACCGCGCCGAAATTTCTCGAGGGCGCCATACGCGGCCGCATCGTCGTGCCGATATCGGGCTGAGGTAATGGCGGCAAGCGACTTTGTGCCACTGCTCCGTGCGCGACGTGGCGGTCTATAAGGCTTCCATGACACAGACCACCATAACTCTCGCTCCTGCCAGCAATGATGACCTCCCGGCTTTCAAGAGGGAGTTGCAGGAGGCCTTTGCCCTGGCTGCGATTGATGAATTTGGCGCGCTGCCGGATGGCCCCATCCCGTCCGACGACGTGCTGAACCAGTCGATCAGTGGCCCGAATGCCGAAGTGCTGCGCATCCTGCGTGATGGAGAAAAGGTCGGCGGTGCCGTCCTGACCATTGATCGGGCGTCAAACCACAATTCGCTGGACCTGTTTTTCCTCAAGGTCGGCGAGCATGGCAAAGGCATTGGACTGCAAGCCTGGCGCGCCATTGAGCAAAGGTACCCTGAGACGATCACCTGGCAGACGCATACGCCCTATTTCGAGAAGCGAAACATCCACTTCTACGTCAACAAGTGCGGCTTCAGGATCGTGGAGTTCTTCAACAAGCACCACCCCGATCCTCACGAATGCGACCCGGACGACATTGTCGGTAGCACCGGTGAAGCCTTCCAGTTTGAAAAGGTCATGCGCCGCCCGTAGGCGGCGTCACCCCAGGGCACCATACGCGGCCGCATCGTCGTGCCAATCGCGGGCTGAGAATTAGCCCTTGAGGCTCTCTCGCGCATCCACGCCGAGCATGATGTTGAGGTTCTGCACGGCGGCGCCCGAGGCGCCTTTGCCCAGATTGTCATAGACGGAAATGATCACCGCCTGCGCTGCTGCCTCATTGGCAAAGACATGCAGGGTCATGGTGTTGGTGTCATTGTGCGTTTGCGGATCGAGCGCCGCGCTCTTGGCGAGCTCCGGATCGTAGGCCGCGACGCGCACAAAGCTGTCGGGAATGGCAGCGTAGAAATCGGCCAGCGCGGCGTGGAGCTGCTTGCCGGTCGGGATTTCAGCCGACATATCGAGATGCAGCGGCAGGGAATTGCACATGCCCTGCGCAAAATTGCCCACCACGGGCTCGAACAGCGGCGCGCGGGCGAGGCCGGAATAGGCCTGCATTTCGGGCAGGTGCTTGTGCTTGAAGGTGAGGCCATAGGGCGCGTATTGGCTGGCGCCGGCGCCCTGGGCTTCATACTCCTCGATCATCTGCCGACCGCCGCCGGAATAGCCCGAAATGCCGTGATAGCTCAGCGGGAAATCGGCCGGGATCAAATGCGCTTCGAGCAGCGGGCGCACCGAGGCAATCAGCCCCTGCGGCCAGCAGCCGGGATTGGCGACATAGCGTGCCCGGGCGATGGCGCCGGTCTGGTCCTTGTCCATTTCGGCAAAGCCATAGGCCCAGCCGTCGGCCACCCGGTGGGCGGTCGACGCGTCGATGACGCGCGTGGTGTCATTTTCGATCAGCCGCACGCTTTCCTTTGCCGCGTCATCGGGCAGGCAGAGGATAGCCACATCGGCAGCGTTCAGCAGGCGCTTGCGCTCATCCTGATCCTTGCGCTTTTCCGGGGCGATGGAGAGCACTTCAAGGTCGCGCCGGCCGGCCAGACGGTCACGGATCTGCAGACCCGTGGTTCCAGCTTCGCCATCGATGAAAATCTTCGCGACCATTGGCAGGTCTCCCTTTATCCGGCGGGGCGTAAATGGGCCTGCTTTGCCGCGGCGTCAAGCGCTTCGGCTCTGAGATTGTCTTTGCCAGTGCCCGATGGCATTGATTTGACCAATTGGAAAAAAAACGAGGACGCGCCGATGACCACGCCCCACAATCACGCCAAGCCCGGTGACTATGCCGAAGCCGTGTTGCTGCCGGGCGACCCCTTGCGGGCCAAATGGATCGCCGAGACGTTTTTCGAGAACCCAAAACAGGTCAATTCCGTCCGCAATTGCCTGGGCTTCACTGGTACCTGGAAGGGCAAGCCCGTTTCGGTGCAAGCCAGCGGCATGGGCCAGCCTTCGCTGTCGATTTATGTGCATGAGCTGATCAACGTCTATGGCGTCAAATCGCTGATCCGCGTGGGCACCTGCGGTGGTCTCAACGCAAAGGTGAAGGTGCGCGACGTGGTGCTGGCGCAGGGCGCGACGACGGATTCGTCCATCGTCCGCGACCGCTTCGGGCCCTATAATTTTGCGCCCATCGCCGATTTCGGCCTGCTGCGCTCGGCAGCCAACAAGGCCGACGCCAAGGGGCTCAAATTCCACGTGGGCAATATGCTGTCCTCGGACATCTTCTATCACCGCGAGCCCGGCCTTGAGGGCTATGGCATATTGCCCGAGCACGGCATTATCGCTGTCGAGATGGAAGCGGCCGCGCTTTACACGCTGGCTGCACGCTTCGATGTCAAAGCGCTCACCATCTGCACCATGACCGATTGCCTGATCACCCATGAGGAGATCAGCGCCGACGCAAGGCAGACTTCATTGCGCGATATGGTAGAATTGGCGCTGGATGTGGCCGTCGACGCCTGAGTCGAGCCGGCCAGCGTCAGGGGGAGCATGTCATGACCATTATCGCCAATATTCTCGTTGCCGCTGTCGCCCTGCTGCATGTCTATATCATGCTGCTGGAAATGCTCTGGTGGGACAGCCCTCGCGGGCAGAAGGCGTTCAACCTGACGCCGGAATTCGCCAAACAGACAAAGGTGCTGGCGGCCAATCAGGGCCTCTATAACGGCTTCCTCGCCGCCGGCCTGATCTGGGCCCTTGTCCATCCCGATCCGGTCATCGCCTGGCAGCTGAAACTGTTTTTCCTCGCCTGTATCGCCGTCGCCGGCATTGTTGGCGCGGTCACCTCGAGCCGGAAGATATTGTTCATCCAAACTGTGCCGGCTGTCATCGCCATCATTGCGGTGGTGGTGGTTTAGCATCGTTTGTCTGAAGCACGTCTTCTTCGCCTCCCTCCCCCTTGAGGGGAGGGATTGAAGGAGGGGGTGGTTGTGGGGTTCACCGCGCGACCCCCACCCCAGCTCTGCTACGGCCCTTACGGGCCTAGCGTCGCTACCCTCCCCTC
>JAEYTY010000150.1 GCA_023433775.1 Pseudomonadota bacterium
CCTCCCGATGACGGCGATCGCGCGCGCCTCCTCAGCGCGCTCAGCTCAACACCCGTCGAGGTGGACGAACTAATCGCCCAGACCGGCATCACCCCGCACGCCATGCAAATTCTCCTGCTCGAGCTCGATCTCGACAGCCGCGTCGAATGGTCGAGCGGCCAATTGGTGGCGCTGAAGTTTTAGGGCTATCGAACAGGCGCAAAATTTCCTCTCTCTAAGAGAGAGTGTTCCGCCAGCTGAATTGCCGAGATTGACACCTCGGTTCGCCTTCACCATGTTGCGCGCTTTCTCGCCAAGAAGCTGCTGAACGGAAAATCCATGAAGGTCGTCGTCGTTGAAAGTCCGGCCAAAGCCAAGACAATCAACAAATATCTGGGCTCGGGCTACGAAGTCCTGGCCAGCTTCGGCCATGTCCGCGATTTGCCGGCCAAGGACGGTTCGGTGCGTCCCGAAGAAGATTTCGCCATGTCCTGGGAGGTCGATACGGCCTCCAGAAAGCGCGTGGCCGATATTGCCGGCGCGCTGAAAAACGCCGACGGGCTGATCCTCGCGACCGACCCTGACCGCGAAGGCGAGGCCATTTCCTGGCACATTCTCGATGTTCTGCGCGCCAAAAAGGCCCTGAAGAAGGACACGCCCGTCCAGCGCGTCGTCTTCAATGCCATCACCAAGGACGCCGTCACCACGGCCATGGCCAATCCGCGCGACATCGATATGCCGCTGGTCGACGCCTATCTGGCGCGCCGCGCGCTCGATTATCTCGTGGGCTTCACCCTCTCGCCCATTCTGTGGCGCAAACTGCCCGGCTCGCGCTCGGCGGGCCGCGTGCAGTCCGTGGCGCTGCGCCTCGTGTCCGAGCGCGAAAGCGAGATCGAAAAGTTCAAGGCCGACGAATATTGGTCGGTCGAAGCCAAGCTCGCCCAATCCGGCAAAAGCTTTGTCGCCCGCTTGTTCTCGGTCGATGGCAAGAAGAGCGACAAGCTCGATATCAAGACCGGCGAAAACGCCGCCGAGCTGAAAAAGCTCATCGAATCCGGCCAGTTCAACGTCTCCTCGGTCGAAAAGAAGCCGACCAAGCGCAATCCCTATGCGCCCTTCACCACCTCCTCGATGCAGCAGGATGCGTCCTCTCGCCTGGGCCTCTCGCCCAGCCGCACCATGCAGATTGCCCAGCGGCTCTATGAGGATGGCCTGATCACCTATATGCGAACCGACGCCGTGCAGATGGCGCCGGAGGGCATTTCCATGGCCCGCTCGGTCATCGGCAAGTATTTCGGGGAGGAATTCCTCCCCGAAAAGGCCCGCATCTATCAGTCCAAGGCCAAGAATGCGCAGGAGGCCCACGAGGCCATCCGTCCCACCGACATGTTCAAGCGCCCCGAGCAGCTCTCGCTCGATGCCGACCAGGCCAAGCTCTATGGCCTTATCTGGCGACGCACGCTCGCGAGCCAGATGAAGTCCGCCGAGATCGATCGCACCACGGTCGACATCGCCGTCAATGTCCCCGGCCGCTCTGTCGAACTGCGCGCCGTCGGCTCCGTCGTCACCTTCCCCGGCTTCCTCAAACTCTGGGGCGTCGAGGCCAAATCTGACGAGCCCGATGACGAGGATGAAGACAGCCGCGAGCTGCCGGCTCTGGCCGTGGGCGACAAGCCGAGCCTGCAGGCTGTCGAAATCGAGCAGCATTTCACCCAGCCACCCTCGCGCTACACCGAAGCCAGCCTCATCAAGAAAATGGAAGAACTCGGCATTGGCCGTCCCTCGACCTATGCGGCAACGCTCAGCACCCTCAAGGACCGCGACTATGTCCGGCTTGAAGGCAAGGCTTTGCATCCCGAAGATCGCGGCCGCATCGTCACCGCCTTCCTCGAAAGCTTCTTCACCCGCTATGTCGAATATGGCTTCACCGCCGGCCTCGAAGAGCGCCTCGATCAGGTTTCGGCAGGCGATCTCGACTACAAGGTGCTGCTGCGCGATTTCTGGAAGGATTTCACCGCCGCCACCGAAGAGATCAAGGATCTGCGCGTCTCCGAAGTTCTCGATGCGCTCAACGATCTTCTGGCCAGCCACATTTTTCCGGATAAGGAAGATGGCTCCGATCCGCGCCGCTGCCCCACCTGCGGCACCGGCCAGCTCTCGCTGAAGCTCGGCAAATACGGCGCCTTCATCGGCTGCTCGAACTATCCCGAATGCAAACACACCATGCAGCTCTCCGACGCGGCCACCGGCCAGTCCAGCGAAGCTGCCGCCGGTGATGGCGTTTTGGGCACTGATCCGGCCAGCGGCGAAGAAGTCCATCTCAAGTCCGGCCGGTTCGGCCCCTATGTGCAGCTCGGCGAGGGCAAGGAGCCCAAGCGCTCATCCCTGCCCAAAGGCTGGGACCCGGGTTCGCTGACACTCGAGAAAGCGCTGCAACTTCTCTCCCTGCCGCGCGAAGTCGGCCTCCACCCCGAAACCGGCCTGCCGATTTCCGCCGGCCTTGGCCGCTATGGCCCCTTCATCCTGCATGATGGCAAATATGCCAATCTGCCGGATATCGAAGAAGTGTTCTCGGTCGGCATCAACCGCGCCGTCGATCTGCTCGCCCAGAAAGCCGCTGGCGGCTTCAAGCGCGGTGGCGGCACTGCCGTCGCGGCCATCCAGACCTTTGAGCATGACAACGGCCCCATCACGGTCCGCGCAGGTCGCTACGGGCCCTATGTCAATCAGGGCAAGATCAACGCCACCATCCCCAAGGACGTAAAGCCCGAGGATGTCACTGTTGATCAGGCCGTGCAGTGGATCGCCGCCCGCGCCGAAGCCACCGGCACTAAGGTGAAAAAAGCGCCGGCGAAGAAAAAAGCCGCCGCCAAGAAACCAGCCGCCAAAACTGCCGCGGCGAAAAAGCCTGCTGCCAAGAAGGCTGCGCCGAAGAAGAGCGTTAAATCGGAAGACGTGCCGTTCTAGGCATTGCCGACTGCGTTTCCGATCCTCCTCGGTGTCATCCCCGCGAAAGCGGGGACCTCCGTTTCGTAAAACAGGGGTTCCCGCTTTCGCGGGAATGACGCTGTTGGGGGCTTGGACGTTAGGTGGAGCACCGGCCCCCATTCGGGGCGGTGTTCGCGCCCCTACCCCATAACCCGTTCCACCATCGCCACCCAATTCCCCAGCGCGATCTTGCGCACCAGTTTCTCGCCATAGCCCTTGTCGAGCAGCGCCTGCAGCAGTTTTGGCACGCCGGTGACGTCGCCAATCTCTGCCGGCACCATCGCCCCATCAAAATCACTCCCCAGCGCCACGCCATCCTCGCCCAGCGCTTCCACCAGCGCATCCATATGGCGCACCATCAGCTCGAGCGGCGTATCGGCGATGAATTTCCCATCCGGGCGCAGGAAGCCCGTGGCAAAGTTCAGCCCCACCATGCCGCCGCTTTCGCGGATCGCCGCCAGCTGCCAATCGGTCAGGTTGCGCGCATGGGGGCAGATGGCGTGCACATTGGAATGGGTCGCCACCAGCGGATGGCTGCTTATGGCCGCCACGTCCCGGAAGCCGGCCGCATTGAGGTGGCTGAGATCGATCATCACCCCCATTGCATTGCAGCGCCGCACCAGTTCCTTGCCGGCCTCCGTCAGCCCCGGCCCGATATCTGGGTCCGCGTCATGGCGAAACGGCACGCCGGTCCCAAAGGCATTGGCCCGGCTCCAGGTGATTCCCACCGAGCGCAGGCCCGCCGCATAAAGCACGTCGAGAGCATAAAAATCGCTGTCGATGGCTTCGGCGCCCTCGATGTGAAAAATCGCCGCCAGTTTCTCCGCCGCCATGGCCTCGCGCAATTCGCCGGCGTTGCGGCAGATGGACAATGTCCCGGCCCGCTCCAGCCGCAGCAGCAGCGCCGCCATGCCATTGGTCGAAACCTGCGCATCGGCCAGCGCCAGTTCTGGCGGCAATTGCCCGCTGCCTCCGCCGGGATTGGCTGCGACATCGCCCAGCGCTGTCTTCACCGGCGGCGGGAACATGGCGAAAAACCCGCCCGCCATTCCCGCCGTTTTTGCGCGCGGCAGGTCGATGTTCCCCTTGCCGTCGCCCTCGGCAAACAGCGCCACTTTGTCGGCCTGTCCATGCTGCAGCAGCCGCAGCAGAGTATCGTTGTGGCCGTCAAAAAAAGGAATGCTCATAGGGTCATCCGGTGAGTGCGAGTCGTCACGCACGGTAACGCCGCGCGGCCGATTGGACCACCGACTCTACACAAACTGGATCGTCACCCTCGGGCTTGACCCGAGGGCTCTGTGCTTGCCGCGCGCTCCGCATTTGAAACGCCATCGGGCCAAGCCAGAGGGTGACGCGTGGTGGATCGACCGAAAGGCTGAGGGGTTTCTCAATTTGGCAAACCCCTGTCGATCACCTACATATCTCTCAACATGACCACCAAAAAACCAAAACCCAAAAACACCTCCGGCCCCCGCCGCGCCACCAAGCCGCGCGCCGATAGCCTGCCGACCCGCGAACAACTTCTCGAAGCCCTGGCGCAGCAGGATGACATCAAGGGCAAGCGCGATCTCGCCAAGGTGTTTGGCATTCGCGGCGATATGCGCCGCCCCTTCAAGGCCATGCTGAATGAGCTGGAGGGCGAAGGCGTTATCACGCGCACCCGCAAGGCGCTGCGCCGCACCGCCGCCCTGCCCCATGTCACCGTTCTCGATATTCCGTCCGATGCGGATCTCGACAACCTCCACGCCTTCCCGGCGCAGTGGAACCCGGAAGAAGGCGAGCCGCCCCGCGTCCGCGTGTTGAGCGATCGCGATGGCCGCGTCGTCCCTGCCCCCGGCGACCGCATCCTGGCGCGCATCGATGCCGGCGATGACCCGATCCCCGATTATTCCGCCCGCCCGATGAAGGTGCTCGACAAGCCGCGCCGCGCCCATATCGGCATTGTCCGCATGGACGATGAAGGTGCCCGCCTTATTCCGGTTGATCGCAAGCAGAAGGAAATGCGCATTCCGCTGGGCGATCTCGGCAAGGCGAGCGACGGCGATCTGGTCGAGGTTGAGGTGAAGCTCTCGGGCCGGCTGATGATTCCGCGCGCCCGCGTCACCAATGTCATCGGCAATCCACGTTCCGAAGGCGCCATCTCGCTCATCGCCATCCACAATCTTGAAATTCCGCATGTCTTCCCCGCCAGCGTCCTCCGCGAGGCTGAAGAGGCCAAGGAAGCGACGCTCAAGGGCCGCGAAGACTGGCGCGATCTGCCGCTGATCACCATCGACCCTGCCGACGCCAAGGATCATGACGACGCTGTCCATGCAGCGCCCGATGAGGACGCGAAAAACCCCGGCGGCTTCATCGTCACCGTCGCCATTGCCGATGTCGCCGCCTATGTCCGCCCCGGCACGGCGCTGGACCGCGAAGCCTATCTCCGCGGCAATTCGGTCTATTTCCCGGATCGCGTGGTCCCCATGCTGCCCGAGCGCATTTCCAACGAGCTTTGCTCGCTGAAACAGGGCGAGCCGCGCGCCGCTCTTGCCGTCCGCATGATTTTCGGCGCCGATGGGAAAAAGCAGAGCCACAGCTTTCACCGCATCCTGATGCGCTCTGCCGCCAAGCTTTCCTATCAGCAGGCCCAGGCCGCCATTGATGGCAAGCCGGACGATCAGACCGGTCCACTACTCGAACCCATCCTGAAGCCCCTCTACGCCGCCTATGCCGCCATGGCCAAGGCGCGCGACCAGCGTGGTCCGCTCGATCTCGATCTGCCCGAGCGCAAGATCCTGCTCGACGACAAGGGCCTTGTCCGCGACATCCACATTCCCGACCGGCTCGATGCTCATCGTCTCATCGAGGAGATGATGATCGCGGCCAATGTCGCAGCCGCCGAAACGCTTGAGCAAAAGCGCAGCGAGCTGCTCTATCGCGTGCATGACGAGCCAAGCTCTGAAAAGCTGCAGGCGCTTCGCGACTTCCTCGGTTCGCTCGACATCGCGGTCAAAAAATCCGACAGCGTTCGCGCATCCGATTTCAATGGCATTCTTGGCCAGGCCCGCAAGGCCGGCAATATCGAGCAGGTCAGCGAGATGGTGTTGCGCAGCCAGGCGCAGGCTGAGTATTCGCCGGACAATTACGGCCATTTCGGTCTTAATCTCGACCGCTATGCCCACTTCACCTCGCCCATCCGCCGCTATGCCGATCTCATCGTCCATCGGGCGCTGGTGCGTGCGCTGGGCCTTGGCGAAGATGGCCTTACCGATCAGGAAGCCAGCAAGCTTGCCGGCATCGCCCAGCACATTTCGGCCACCGAGCGTCGTGCCATGCTGGCCGAGCGGGAAACCTCGGACCGATTGCTGGCCCAATATCTCTCCGAGCGCATTGGCGCGCGGTTCGAAGGCCGCGTTTCCGGTATTGCCCGCGCGGGCCTCTTCATTCGCCTGCTCGAAACCGGCGCGGATGGCTTCGTACCCGCCTCAAGCCTTGGCGAGGATTACTATCGCTATGTCGAAGAGCGGCAGGCCATGATCGGTGATCGGACAGGCGAAACCTTCACCCTCGGCGATCGCGTCACCGTCCGCCTTCTCGAAGCCGCGCCCGTTGCCGGCGCCCTGCGCTTTGAACTGCTGTCGGAAGGCACGCGCGGCAATCCGTCATCTGGCCGCCGAGGACCCAAGAAGCCATATAAGAGCTTCGGTCCCAAGGGCCGGAGAAAGAGGTAAGACCATGGAATCCCAAGCCAAGGTTCTCGAAGAGCGCAGTGTCGGTCAGGCCATGTGGCGCGGCACGCTTTGCAAATGCCCCCATTGCGGCAAGGGCCGCATGTTCCGCGCCTATCTCAAGGTCGCCGATTCTTGCGACGTCTGCGGCGAGGAACTGCATTTCCACCGCGCTGACGACTTTCCGCCCTATATCGCCATCATGATTGTGGGCCATATCCTGGTCGGCATCATGCTCCATATGGAGATGGTCTGGCACGTCAATCCGGTCACCTATCTCTACACCATGGTGCCGCTGGCCGTGATCATGCCGCTTGCCATGCTCCCCTCCATCAAGGGTGCTATTGTGGGTCTGCAATGGGCCAATCGCATGTATGGGTTCGGCACCGGCCAGGTCGACTGATCCCCCGCCTCTCCATTCCGGAGAGGCAACGGAGCTTGTGCTTGACAATCGGGCACAAATCCGTAGGTTGCGCCCAAATTCCGGCGCCGGGGAATCCGCGGCGCCTTTGCTTTTGTGAGGACTGACTATGGCCAAGGCCGCCACCATCAAGATCAAGCTCGTGTCGTCGGCCGATACCGGCTTCTTCTACGTCACCAAGAAGAATGCCCGCACGCAGACCGAAAAGCTTTCGTTCAAGAAGTACGACCCCGTCGTGCGCAAGCATGTCGAGTTCAAGGAAGCCAAGATCAAGTAATCTGGCCTTCACGCACTGAATGCAAAAAGCCCCGCAGCCTGCTGCGGGGCTTTTGTTTTGTGTCTGGCACTTTCGCATTTCGGCGGCGCTAAACGCTAACAGTCTGCTAGCGAATAGCCCTCCCAGCGTGACGTTACGCACGCATATGCACATGGAATCGCTTGCGGGCGGCGTCAGATCGGATACGATTTGAGAATTGGAGTGGCTGGTCCGGAGCGGCATGTCGAAGAGGCCACTCTGTCCGCGTCCGGACCAACCGCCCTACGGAACTCAGGAGTTGCGGCGGACCTGAGCGAAGCCGTAGGGAACTTTTGACGTTCGGGACTAAAAATCCCGTCTCGTCTGTAAAAGACCCTACGCCTGGCCGTTGGAAAGGAAAGGAAATTCAGCCTTTTCCGCCTGACAACCTTTTGTTAATTATAACAAATAACCCTAACGCGACCGATTGAATCGATTTTCAGGCTGCGTCGAAGACCACGCGGTTCCTGCCTTCGCGCTTGGCCCGATAGAGCGCCACGTCGGCCCGCTTGATGATGCTTTCGGGCGTATCGGCGCCGCTCTCATTGAGTGACACACCGACCGACACTGTCACCGACAAAGGCCGTAAAGCCCCGGCCTCAAAAGGTTTTTCGGCCACGGCCTGCCGCACGCGTTCGGCAACAGCCTCGGCCTGGCCCAGATCCGTATCGGGCATCAGCACCACGAATTCCTCGCCGCCAAAGCGGCAGGCCAGGTCAACGCCGCGGATATTGCGTTTCAGCCGCGCCGAAAATTCGCGCAGCACCGCGTCGCCGGCGTCGTGGCCATAGCCATCATTGACCGCCTTGAAGTGATCGAGATCGAGCAGCATTACCGCCATGTCGCGGTCCTGCGACTGCGCCTTGCCCAGCATCACATTGAGATGTCTATCAAAATAGCGCCGGTTGTAGAGGCCGGTCAGCTCGTCCGTCACCGCCAGCGCCATGGTGCTGTTGACGCTTTCGCGAAGTTCCATGGCGTAGCGATGCCGCCGGATCTGGGTGCGCACCCGCGCTGACAGCTCGTTGCGTTCCACCGGGCGGTTGATGAAGTCATTGACGCCCAGGTCCAGCGCCCGCACCACGCGCGGCTTGTCGCCATCGTCGGCCAGCAAAATAATCGGCAGATTGCGCGAATGGTCGACGGTGCGGATTTGCGAACAAACCCTAAGCGCATCAAAGCCTTCGAGGCTCATGCTCACCAGGGCCAGCTCATATTTCGCGCCTGAAACCTGGAACACGGCATCGGACGGTTCGGTCAAGATATCCACGCTGTGCTCTGGCGTGAGATAAGATTTGATCCGCTCGGCCTGCCTGGCGTCAGTATCGATCAACAATACGGAGCCACCGCTTGCCGAAATCTGATCCATGGCGCGCAAAGCGTCTTCCACGGCGATCTGCTGGCCGGTCAGAGCGCGGGCGCGCAATTCGTCCGTCAGGGATTTGAGGCGCACCAGGCTCTTCACCCGCGCCATCAGCTGCATGTCATCGACAGGCTTGGTCAGGAAATCATCGGCGCCGACTTCCAGGCCCTTCACCCGGTCCGAGGTCTGGTCCAGCGCCGTCACCATCAGCACGGGCAGATGATGGGTGCGCGGATCGCACTTGAGGCGGCGGCATACTTCAAAGCCGTCCATGTCGGGCATCATGACGTCGAGCAAGACCACATCGACATGTTCATTGGCGCAGATGTCCAGCGCTTCCGGGCCCGAAGAGGCCGTTACGACCTCAAAATATTCGGCGGACAACCGGGCCTCGAGCAGGCGCACATTGGTTGGAATATCGTCGACAATCAGAACACGCGCCGTCACGCTGCCACCCCGGTAAAATCCAGCCCACCGGCAGCGTTTTCGCCGGCGTCAAGCCAAGCCTGACCGGCGCAAACCCGTGTCAGGCCGGGCCAATATAGTGGGCAATGGTTTCCAGAAAGTGAGACACCGAGATCGGTTTGGAGATATAGCCCTCGCAGCCACCCTGCAAAATACGTTCTTCATCGCCCTTCATGGCGAAGGCCGTCACGGCGATCACCGGAATATGGGCCAGATGCTCATCATCCTTGAGCCATTTGGTCACCACCAGGCCCGACACCTCGGGGAGCTGGATATCCATCAGGATCAGGTCCGGCATATGGGCGCGGGCAAGATCGAGCGCTTCCATGCCGTTGCGGGTCTGGATTACGCTATATCCACGCGATTCGAGCAGATCGTTGAAGAGCTTCATATTGAGCTCGTTGTCTTCAACGATCATGACTGTCTTGGCCATTATTCCTCGCTTGGCGCCTGGGCCGCGCAGCACGGGTCTGGAAACGTTACCGATGCGACTCGGCACTTCGCTTCCCTCCCCTGTTGGGCTAGCATTCAAACCGTTACAAAACACCAAATATGAGGCTGTGCCTTGCCAATGAACGACCGCGCAGCCCACGATATCGCACCTCTCGCTGATGCCTGCCTTGGCTATCTGGCGGAAAATCCCGATGAATTGCTCGCCTTCATGCAGCAGGCTGGCCTCGACCCGCAGGCCTTGCGCGCCACGGTGGGTTCAGAGCAGTTGCAGCGCGGCCTGATCGACTATTTTGCCGCCAATGAAGGGATTTTACTGGCCATGACGGCCAATAGCGGCATGACGCCGGAGAGTTTTATGCGCGTTTGGCACCGGCTCAATCAGGCGGAATGAATGGCTGCCGATTGGCTCTGTCGCGATTGCCTGCGCGGCGAAACCAGCCCAACTGCGCCCGCGCGCTGCCCGACATGCGGTTCGCCGCGCATTCGCAGTCACGCCGAGCTTTTCGCGCTCTCCATCGCCCATGTCGATTGCGACGCCTTCTACGCCTCGGTCGAAAAGCGCGATGACCCGTCCCTCCGCGACAAGCCGCTGATCATCGGCGGTGGCGTGCGGGGCGTCGTGTCCACCTGCTGCTATATTGCGCGCCAGTCCGGCGTGCGTTCGGCCATGCCCATGTTCAAGGCGCGCGAGCTTTGCCCCGACGCGGTGATCATCAAGCCCGACATGGCCAAATATGTCGATGTCTCCCGGCAGATCAGGCGCCATATGGACGCGCTGACGCCGCTGGTCGAGCCGATCTCCATCGATGAGGCGTTCCTCGATCTCACCGGCACCCAGACCTTGCACAAGGCGCCGCCGGCGCTGGTGCTGGCGCGTTTCGTGCGGACCATCGAACAAAACATTGGCGTCACCATCTCGGTCGGTCTCAGCCACAACAAATTTCTCGCTAAAGTCGCATCGGACCTCGATAAACCGCGCGGCTTTGCCATTGTCGGCGCCGCTGAAACGCTGGAATTCCTGGCACCCAAACCGATCAGTCTCATCTTTGGCGTCGGCAAGGTCTTCACCGAGACGCTCCGCAAGGACGGATATGTCACCATAGGCCAGCTCCAGCAGGAGCAGCCTGAACGCCTGATGCGGCTCTATGGCGAATCGGGCGCTCGCCTCGTCCGGCTGGCGCAGGGCCTCGATTATCGGCGGGTCTCCGTCGATGGCGAGATGAAAACCGTTTCCTCCGAAACCACCTTCAACACCGACAAGGCTTCGCTCGAGGAACTCTCCACCGAATTGCTGAAGGTCTCCGAACGCCTGTCTGAGCGATTGAAATCCAAGGGAATTGTCGGCGACACGGTGACGCTGAAACTCAAAACCACCGGATTTAAGTTGCGCACGCGGGCCCGACACCTGATGATGCCGACGCAATTGGCCAATGTGATTTATGAAACAGGCATGAGTCTGTTGCGCCACGAAGCTGATGGCACGCCGTTCCGCCTGATCGGGATTGGCGTATCCGGTATCGAGGCGGCTGACGGCAGTGACCCCTCGGATCTGCTGGAGCCACAGCTGGCGCGCAAGGCCGCAGCCGAACGGGCCATGGACAAGGTCCGCACACGGTTTGGCCGCACCGCAGTGGTACGCGGAAAACTCTATGTAAACCGGCCCGATGCCCAGGCGGCGCCGGTCTCCGAAGAAGAAGCAGAAGACCTCGAAGGCAAGACAAGATGACCGATCCGATCCAGAAACTCCGCGAATATGGCTATGAACTGCCCCCGGCCAAGGCTCCTGTGGCCAGCTATCTGCCCGTGACCCGCAGCGGCAATATTGTCTATGTGTCCGGGCAAATTTCGAGCAATGAGCAGGGCGTGGTTCAGGGCCGTCTGGGCGACAATATGAATGTCGTCCAGGGTGGCAATGCCGCCGAACTGGCGGCGGTCAATGTGTTGTCGCAGATCGTCAATATGGCGGGCGTGCCGCTGCACGAAATCAAGCGTATCCTCAAGGTTACCGTTCTGGTCGCATCCACCCCTGACTTCTTCGAACAGCACCTGGTGGCCAATGGTTGTTCAAACCTGCTGGTGGGTGTCCTGGGCGACAAGGGCAAGCACGCTCGCGCTGCCTTCGGCGTTGCCTCCCTGCCGCTCGGTGCTGCGGTGGAAGTCGAGGCCGTCGTCGAGGTTTAGGCGCCTTTGCAATGAAACTGTCATGCAGACATGAGACCTAGTCCTTTCGGACACAAAGGCGATCTGCATGACATCCCCACTCTTTCCCCGCCCCATCGCGCACCGCGGTCTCCACGATCGCGCCAGTGGCGTCATCGAAAACTCGGCATCCGCCTTCGAGGCGGCTATCGCTGGCAATTTCGCCATCGAATGCGACTTGCAACTGACCCGCGATGGCGTCCCGGTGGTGTTTCATGATGACGACCTGACCCGGCTGACTGGCCAACAAGGCCGCGTCAGTGAGCGCAGTGCGGCGGAAATGGGTGAAATCCCCCTGCTCGACAGCAGTGCCGGAGACCGCCCGCAGACGCTCGATGCATTCCTCGCCCAGATCGATGGCCGCACCCTGCTCCAGATCGAGCTGAAGTTTCAGCCGGACGCTGAATCCACACGCGATCTGGCCCGTGCCACCGCCCAGTCTCTCGCCCAATACAAAGGCCCGGTGACCGTCGAATCCTTCGATCCGCGTCTCATCGCCCTTGTCCGCGATTTCGGCTTTTCCGGCCCGCGCGGCATCATCACCTATGACTATGAGAACAGCGATTATCCGCCGGGCATCGACGAGGATGAGCGCTATATCCTGAAACACCTGCTGCATTGGCAGGAGACGCGGTTTGACTTTATTTCCTGTGCCCAGAACGCTCTCACCCTGCCCGCCATCACTTTCTGGCGTTCGCTCGGCAAGCCGGTGACCGCGTGGACGATAAGGTCTATGGTTGAAGCAGAGGCCGCACGGCCCCATATCGACCAGATTGTCTTCGAAGGCTTCAACCCCGACCTTGGCCACTAGCGCTTATACAGCGACAATCCATCCCTCGACCGCCTCCATCCCGGCCGAGACCTGGAACAGTCTTGCGCCCTCGACCGATGGCGTGGTCGATAACCCTTTCCTCGATCACGCTTTTTTCCGTGCCCTCGAAGAGTCCGGCTGTGCATCCGGAGCGACGGGGTGGCAGCCGCAGCATATCGTCCTCAGCGACGAAAGCGGTGCTTCCATTGGATTGCTGCCGCTGTTTCTCAAATCCCATTCCATGGGCGAATATGTCTTCGATCACGGCTGGGCCAATGCGCTGGAGCGGGCTGGCGGACATTATTACCCGAAACTGCAGGGCTCAGTGCCTTTCACGCCCGCGACCGCGCCAAAGCTGCTGGTGCCCTCGGGAAGCATCGAGGCGCAGGCCGCCCTGCTCTCCACTTCCCAGCAATTGGCCACCCAGCGCGACGCCTCGTCCGTCCACCTCACATTCCTGCCCGGCAGCGAAGCCGAACTCGCCAGCTCGCTGGGCTGGCTGCCACGTGTGGACACCCAGTTTCACTGGCACAATCAGGGCTTTGACAGCTTTGAGCAGTTCCTCGAAACGCTCTCGTCCCGCAAGCGCAAGGTCATCCGCCGCGAACGCCGCGATGCGCTTGCCGATGGCATCAGCGTTCGCTGGCTCAGTGGCAAGGACATCGAGGAACAGCACTGGGATGCGTTCTTTGATTTCTATGAGGACACTGGCGCCCGCAAATGGGGCCGTCCCTATCTCAACCGCACCTTCTTCTCGCTCCTCGGCCAGTATATGGCCGACCGCGTGGTGCTGATGCTGGCCTATGACGGCGACACACCCATCGCCGGGGCCATCAATTTTCGCGGGGCAGACCGGCTGTTCGGTCGCAATTGGGGAGCGGTTCGCGACGTGCCCTTCCTCCATTTCGAAGTCTGCTATTATCAGGCCATTGACTACGCCATCGCCCATAAACTGGCCGTAGTCGAAGCCGGGGCGCAAGGTGAGCACAAGCTGGCGCGGGGCTATAGCCCGGTCATCACCCATTCGGCCCACTGGATCGCCCATCCGGGCCTGCGCGCTGCCGTGGCCGACTATCTTGAGGAAGAACGCCCCGCCATCGAGCGCCAGCAGGAAATGCTCGAGACGTTCACGCCTTTTCGCAAAGGGGAGCGGACGGATCGCTAGCCCTTCCCCTCGGCGCCACCCGGCTCTAACAATGGTACATGTCCGAGTCCCGGGAGCCATTGATGAGCTACGATCCCTCCAACATTTTCGCCAAAATCCTCAAGGGCGAACTGCCCTGCCACAGGGTGTTCGAGGACGATAATGCGCTGGTGATGATGGACATTTTCCCGCAATCGCGCGGCCATACGCTCATCGTTCCGAAGGCCCCGTCGCGCAATCTGCTTGATGCCGACCCGGCTGCGCTGTCCGCCGTCATGCCGCTGGTGCAAAAGGTCGCGCGCGCCGTGAAGGCGGCAACCAATGCCGATGGGGTGCGCCTCGTTCAGTTCAATGAAGCCCTCGCCGGGCAGACGGTGTTCCATCTGCATTTCCACATCATTCCCGTCTATGAGGGCATTGCTCTGGGCAGCCATGGCGGCGGCAAGGCTGATGACGGAGAGCTTGCGGCGCTCGCCAAAGACATTGCGGCCCGGCTCTAGCGCCACAGGCAGGTCATGACCCCGGCACGACACCTCTTCCTCGGCATGGTGCTCACCAGCGCGGCGGGCTTTGTCGATGCGGTCGGCTTCATCGAGCTGGGTGGCTATTTCACTTCATTCATGAGCGGCAATACCACGCAAGGCGGCGCTGCGCTGGTCGATGGCGCATGGCCTGTCGTCCTGCTCACAAGCTCGCTGGTGGCGCTGTTTTTCATCGGCTCGATCATGGGAACGCTGCTGGCCTTTGCCAGCTCACGCTGGGGACCGGCTCTCGTCAGCGGCGCCGTGCTGATCGGGGTCGCACTGACGCTGGCGCTGGTTCTGGCGGGATTTCCTGCCACACAAACAATGCTGGTGCTGGCGGCCGGTGCGGGCGCGCAAAACGCCATTCTGCCCATGCGCGGTGCCGTTCGGCTTGGCGCCACCTTCGTCACCGGCACGCTTTATATGGCCGGACAGGATCTGGCGCTGGCGATAAAAGGGGCGGCGCCGCGCTGGCGCTGGGCACAACATCTGGCCATCTGGCTGGGTCTTCTCTGCGGGGCAATCCTGGGCGCCCTGCTCTATCGTGTCGCCGGCATCCACGCGCTGTTCGTGCCCGTCATCATCTATACGGGGTTCACGATAGGCCATATCTGGGCAGCGCGGCGCGCCTGAGCGCACCGCCCCAGGCCGTGTCAGTAGTTCACGCCACCGGCGATTTCGCGCACTTCCAGAATGACATTGGTCAGTCCATGGTCAATGTGGAGCTGCAAAAATTCGCTCGCAAGCCTGGTCGCGTCATCGAGATCGGGTGCCTCGAAAATGGCGTAGCCACCGAGGACTTCCTTGGCTTCGGCGAAGGGGCCATCAATGATCACGACTTCGCCCGTTTCGCCCAATACGCGCCGTCCTTCGCTGGCGGGCTTCAGCCCACCGGTTGAAATCATCGCGCCTGCGGTCAGGTTCTTTTCCATCCATGGACCCATGTCGTCCATGAGGCCTGCGGCACCTGTTCAGGCTTAAGATCGGCTGGCGGAATAATGGCCATGAAGTAACGCATAAAAATTCTCCTGCAGGGCCGGCATTGGCCGCACCCCTCGCCTCAACGACGAACGACGCCCCGAAATTTCGACAAATTTCCCGAAAAAATCTGCATCTGGCAATGGCCTAAGGCCTCAGGCAGGCATGGAAAAGGCCGGGATCGCTCCCGGCCTTTCTCGTTCCTGGTTCTGTTGAACCCTAGTTCTTGTCCGCCGTCGCCTTGGGCTTTTTCGGCTTGGGCAGCGACTTCGGCTTGGCTGGACGCGGCGGCACAGCCACCAGTTCGAGCTTGGCTTCCGCCCCTTCGCCCACCACGGCGACGGTCACATTGCCGCCATTGACCAGTTCGCCGAACAGCACCTGGTCGGCCAGCGGCTTCTTGATGTGCTCCTGAATGACCCGGCCCAGCGGGCGGGCACCCATGCGCTCGTCATAGCCCCGCTCGGCCAGCCAGTCGGCGGCTTCGGGCAGCAGGTTGATGGTCACGCCACGTTCGGCCAACTGGCCTTCGAGCTGCAGCACGAACTTCTCGACCACGCGACGCACCACTTCGCACGGCAGCGGAGCAAAAGAGATGATCGCGTCGAGACGGTTGCGGAATTCGGGGGTGAACAGGCGGTTGATCGCCTCTTCGTCGTCCCCGGCCTCGCGCTTGCGGCCGAACCCGATGGGAGCCTTCGAAAGCTCCATGGCGCCCACATTGGACGTCATGATCAGGATGACATTGCGGAAATCCACCGACTTGCCGTTGTGGTCAGTAAGCTTGCCGTGGTCCATCACCTGCAACAGGATGTTGTAGAGGTCCGGATGCGCCTTCTCGATTTCGTCGAGCAGCACCACGCAATGCGGATGCTGATCGACGCCATCGGTCAGCAGGCCGCCCTGGTCGAACCCGACATAGCCCGGAGGCGCGCCAATCAGCCGGCTGACTGTATGGCGCTCCATATATTCGGACATGTCGAAGCGCAGCAGCTCCACGCCGAGCGTATCGGCGAGTTGCTTGGCAACCTCGGTCTTGCCCACACCGGTCGGGCCGGTAAAGAGATAAGAGCCGATCGGCTTTTCCGGCTCGCGTAGGCCGGCACGGGCCAGCTTGATGGCCGATGACAGCGCTGTGATGGCCGCATCCTGGCCAAACACCACGGATTTCAGGCTGCGCTCCAGCCCACTCAGCAATTCGGCATCGGATTTGCTGACCGACTTGGGCGGAATACGCGCAATGGTGGCAATGGTGGCTTCGATGTCCTCGACATCGATCACCTTCTTGCGCTTGTCCTCGGTCAGCAGCATCTGGCTGGCGCCGGTTTCGTCGATGACGTCGATCGCCTTGTCGGGCAGCTTGCGGTCATTGATGTAGCGCGCGCTCAGTTCGACAGCGGCCTTGAGGGCGTCGTCGGTATATTTGATCTTGTGGAAGTCCTCGAAATAGGGACGAAGACCCTTCACGATCTCGATGGCGTCGGGAACGGACGGTTCGTTGACGTCGATCTTCTGGAAGCGACGGACAAGCGCCCGGTCCTTTTCGAAGAACTGGCGATATTCCTTATAGGTGGTCGAGCCGATGCAGCGGATCGCCCCCGAAGCCAGAGCGGGCTTCAGCAGGTTCGATGCATCGAGCGCGCCGCCGGAGGTCGCGCCGGCGCCGATCATGGTGTGGATTTCGTCGATGAACAGCACAGCATTGGGCTGCTTTTCGAGTTCCTTCATCACCGATTTGAGGCGCTCTTCGAAATCACCGCGATAGCGGGTGCCGGCCAGCAGCGCACCGATATCGAGTGCGTAGATGATGGCTTCCTTGAGCACTTCGGGCACATCGCCTTCGATGATCCGGCGGGCCAGACCCTCGGCAATCGCCGTCTTGCCCACGCCGGCATCTCCGACATAGATCGGGTTGTTCTTGCTGCGGCGGCACAGCACCTGAATGGTGCGGCGCAGTTCGGCATCACGACCGATCAGCGGGTCGATCTTGCCGGCCTTGGCCTTCTCATTGAGATTGACGCAGAAATCAGCCAGGGCCGAGCTCTTCTTGCCGTCGCCACCTTCAGCAGAGGCTTCGCCATCCTCGGTGCCGCGCACCTTGCGCTCTTCCGCCGGGCCCGACTTGGTGATGCCGTGAGAGATGAAATTGACCGCGTCCAGCCGGCTCATGTCTTGCTGTTCAAGGAAGAAGGCTGCGTGGCTTTCGCGCTCGGCAAAGATGGCGACGAGCACATTGGCGCCGGTCACTTCCTCGCGGCCTGAGGACTGAACATGGATGACTGCGCGCTGAATGACGCGCTGGAACGCCGCCGTCGGGCGCGCATCCTGCCCGCCGGGGACGATCAGGCTGTCCAGTTCCTCATTGATGAAATCTTCAAGATCGCTCTTGAGTGCCTCGATCTCCACGTCGCAACCGGTCAGCACCGCGATGGTTTCGCGGTCATCCGTCAGGGCGAGCAGGAGATGTTCGAGCGTAGCGAACTCATGATTGCGCTCGCGCGCCAGGTTCATCGCCTGATGCAGAGCCTTTTCAAGTCCGCGAGAGAATGAGGGCATATGATGTTCCTATTGCTTTTCCATCACGCATTGCAGCGGATGCTGGTTCTTGCGTGCCGTATCCATGACGCGGGTCACCTTGGTTTCAGCGACCTCGTAAGGATATACGCCGCACTCACCCACCCCCTTTTGGTGAACGTGCAGCATGATGTGCATGGCCTCTTCACGCGATTTGTTGAAGACATCCTGCAACACCAGAACGACGAATTCCATCGGCGTGTAGTCGTCGTTGAGTAGGAGCACCCGATAAAGGCTCGGACGCTTGGTTTTGGGACGGGTCTTGGTGATCGTCCCGGTTTCGGTGCCGCCCTTGCCGTCCCCGTCGCCCTTGCCGGGATTGTCCTCTTTCGGCCCCGCAAAAGCAGGCACAGGCGCCAGACGCAGGGCGGCTGGGGCCCCATCGGTCAAAGCGAGGAGGTCAGTGATATTCATGGCAAGACATCTGTCGTGAGGAAAACGAAGCAGCATGGTGAGGACCATTATGTAGGCAAAATCTGCGCCGTGTTAAGGGGCATGGTGTCCCGAATTCGTGAGCGGTGTTTTCCGCCCCCTTGATGAACCCCGTTCGAGCCGGAATTCCCGCTGAAGACTGGCTGCATTCGCCGCGGCGTGCCCGCCCTGTGCCTTGTTTTCCGCACTGCCACAAAATTCTGTCGCATTTTACGGAATGGTAACGGCGCTGAACTAGTGTCGCGACAATGCGGAATAGCGGGCGATGGGGGCCACGCTGCTGTTCTGAAAGTTGAGTTGCGTACGGACGCCAAGGCGTCCGAGAGTAAAGTTGGAGTACCGGGTGACTTTCCTGGCGAAGACCCCTTGGCGCGTAGCGCTTTGTCGTGCCGTTGCCACGATCCTGATTGTCCTGGCTGCCAGCCTTTCGGCCGCGGCGCCCACACAGGCCATCGAAAATCTCCGCAAATATGCGGGCATCGTCGTCGATGCCAAGTCGGGCAAGGTCCTTTACGAAGAGGCCGCCGACTCCAAGCGCTATCCGGCATCGGTGGCCAAGGTCATGACACTCTATGTGCTCTTCCAGGAGCTGCAGGCGGGCAATCTCAGCCTTTCCACCAAGATGACCGTGTCCAAGCACGCCGCCGCTGCCGTGCCCACCAAGCTGGGCCTGCGTGCCGGGTCGACCATTTCGGTCGAGGATGCCATCAAGTCGCTGGTGACCCTCTCGGCCAATGACATGGCTCGCGTCATCGCCGAGCACATTTCGGGCACTGAATCCAAATTCGCCGAGCGCATGACCAGCACTGCCCGTGCCATGGGTATGCGCAACACCACATATCGCAATGCTTCGGGCCTGCCCGATGGCGGCCAGATCACCACGGTGCGCGACCAGGCCATCCTCGGCATTGCCGTCTATCAGCACTTTTCCAACTATTACGAATATTTCCAGACCACCGGCTTCCGCTATGGCGGCAAGACCTATGGCAACCACAATCGCGTCCTGGGCTATATGGGCGCCGTCGACGGCATCAAGACCGGCTATATCAATGCAGCCGGCTCCAACCTGCTGACCGCCGCCCGCAAGGACAATCGCCACATCGTGGTTGTGGCCTTCGGGTTCAACTCCGCAGCCTCGCGCGACGAAAAGGTACGCCAGCTGGTCAGCACTTACCTGTCCAAGGGTCGCCGCGGCGACTATCTGCAGACCGCAATGGTGCCGGTGCCCGGCCGCCAGGGCAACACGCAGGTGGCGATTGCCCAGCCAAAGCGCCAGGCCTTTGCCATGCCAATGCCCCTGCCCGCCTTCCGCCTGGCCGAGATCGTCGCTGCCAACAATGCGCAGCCCCAGCCACAGCCGCATCTGGCTTCCGTGGCACCCATGCCCGCGCCGCTGCCCGCAGACGTTGCGCTGCAGCCCGCCGTGCAGGCCGCCAATATTCTGGCCGCCCCGACGCAGTCGCCGGCTCCGGCCTATCCAAGCCAAGACGTTATCGGCGCATGGCTCAGCGACACCTACAATCTCGGTGCGCCTCCGGCCGCCCTCGGCCAGACCGCGCCGTCGGCGCCCCTTCTGCCGCCCGGTGAGGTTGGTGAAAGCCAGCCGATTGATCTCATGACCAGCGGCTCGGTGGATACTGCGGCGGCTGCGCCGGCCGGTACGTGGCTCGTGCAGATCGGCGCCGGTCCGTCTGAAGACAGCGCCCGCGCCATGCTTTCCGAAGCAGCCGGCAAGGTCGGCACGCTGGGCGACTTCCGCTCCTTCGTCGAGCGGTTCGAAAAGAATGGTCAGGTTTTCTATCGCGCCCGCTTTGTTGGCTTTGGCAACAGGGATGACGCGACGGCCATGTGTAGCCGCCTGATGGCGGCCAATCTCGCCTGCCTTGCGATGCAAGGTTAGGCAAACCGACTTCGGCACGGTGGATCAACCACCGGCCAGCTGACGGGGAAGCAGCTTGGTGCATGTGTTTGGAGTAGCACTATGAGCGAACGTAACGCGCTTATCGAACTGGCCGGCTTTATCGGCAAATCCCCTCTGGCTTCGCCAGACATGGCAGTGCGCAATCGCGCCCTCAATGGGATTACCGAACGCATCCTGCCGCGCCAGCGGCGATCCGTCGGGGATCTTCTGGGCGTGGTCATGACCCTTTCGGCGCGCACGCGCCGGCTGGCGCAGGACCCGGTTCATGTCGAGCTGGATGTCTTCGCCCCCGGCGGACGCCGCGCCGTGCGGCTGTTGCTGGGCGACTAAGCCTATGCTGTCACCCGATCCGCTCTCGCCGACCGGGTGACATAATCTTCGGCCTAAATCAGCGCCTCGATCTTCTTTCGTTTCCAGACGAACTGATACCAGGCGGCCTGCAGCACCAGCATCATGGTGAAGCTGGCCGCATAGGCGATCCATATGCCCGTGAGGCCCAGCGAGGTCTGGCTGAGCCAGATCGCGCCGGGCAGTTCGATGAGAAGAATACAGGCCAGCGACAGCAGCATCGGCGCATAGACCGTGCCGCTGGCGCGCATGACGCCCGAAAACACCACGCTCCACCCAAACAGCAATATGCTCCACAGCACGACATGGAGCAGCGTTTCCGTCAGCTCGATCACGGACGGATCGGTGATGAACAGCGCAACCAGATGCTGGCTGAAGAGATAGGCGAGCACGATCAGCCCGCCCGTGATGATCAGGTTGAGCACCAGCGCAGTGCGCGTGATGATGCCAAGCTGATCGATTTGCCGCGCACCAATGGCTTGAGCGGCAAAGATCGAGGCCGCGATGCCGATCGACATGGCTGGAAACTGCACGTAGCTCATCACCTGCCCCAGCGCGCCATAGGCCGCCGTGGCGTCGGAGCCAAAGCGGTTGACGAGCCCGACCACGACGATGCCGGCAATGGATGAAATGACCATTTGCAGGCCCGCCGGCACGCCCAGCTTCAGGATCAGCCCGAGCAGTTTCACATCGGGCCGCAGGACGGCTGCCAGCAGCACGCCATCGGGCGCCAGCGGCATTTTCCGCGCGCGCATATAGACGAAGAGGAAAATCAGCACCGTCATGAAGCCGGCGATCATCGCCCATGCCGCCGCGTTAACGCCCAGCTGCGGCAGGCCGAACCAGCCCTGGATCAAGGCAGGGGTCACCAGCAGGCTCACCACCAGTGACATGATCAGCGAGAATAGCGGGGTGATGGTGTCACCCACGCCGCGCAGCACCGACGTCACAACCAGAAACAGGAAAAAGCCCGGCATCCCGATCAGCACGATGCGCGCATAGCCCACGGCAAGATCGCGGATGTTTTCAGGCGCACCGAGCACGGCGAGGATCTGTTCGGTCCATATGCCGCCGACAAGCGCGACCAGCAGCCCGAGGGCAATGGTGGCAGCCAGCGTGGTTCCGGCGACCTCTTTGACCTTGTCGACGTTCCGCGCGCCCCAAGCCTGGCCAATCAGAATGGTGGAGCCGGCAGAGAGCCCGATGATGAAACTCATCAGGAAGAACATGATCGGGAAAAAGGTGGCGATGGCCGCCAGCGCTTCCACGCCGATCAGCTGACCGACATAGATCGAATTGATCGTGCCCGACAGGGCTTGCAAAATATTGGCCGCCATAAGCGGCACGAGAAAGAGACTGAACCGCTGCCAAAGCGGCCTTGTAGATACGGGGTTCATGAAAATGCTCCAGGAAAAACGGTCAACGCGTCACGGCGCGAGGCCCCGAATCCGGCATTGCTGAAAAGATCAGCCCGCCGGTGGGACCAATTCACACCCCGAAAATGAGGTGCCGGCTGGACGGGCGCTGGAGGCTTGGCGATGACACGGCGGACTCTCTACGCCTGCCCCGCAGACGCGTCAATCCGGCAGTTCCTGCGTTTTTGCATCACATCCTGCGATGACCTTGATCACCACTTGTCATCGCCACTGCCCACTGGGCCCGTGCTAGAAGTGCCCTCCATGTCCGAGATTTTGTCCCGCTCCGATTCTCTATCTGACCAGTTTTTCGCTGGCTCCCGCGCCTGCGTTCCGGTCGCTATTTCCGTTGCCGCCTATGGACTGGTCTGGGGTGTTTTGGCGCGCGGTGCAGGCCTCAGCATCCTCGAAGTCATCCTGATGAGCGGGCTGGTCTTTGCCGGCGCCGCGCAATTTGTGGCGCTCGACCTGTGGACCGCGACACCGGCCAGCCTGCCCATCGGCGCGCTGGTGCTGGCGGCCTTCATCGTCAATCTGCGCTACCTGCTGCTGACCGCCACCCTGCGCCCGCTTTACCCCGAGGGCCGGCTTGGGCGCGGGGCGCTCAGCATGTTTCTGGTCACCGATGAAAACTGGGCCATGACCGTTGCCGCTATGGCGCGCGGCCAGGCCAGTGTCGCCTTCCTGATGGGTGGCGGCGTTCTCGCCTACATTTCCTGGATGAGCACCAATATCACCGGCTATCTGCTTGGCTCGGCCATTGACGATCCGGCCCGCTGGGGGCTCGACTTTGCCTTCACGGCCACCTTTCTCGCGCTGCTTCTGGGCATGTGGAAGGGACGCGACGACCTGCTGCCCTGGCTGGTCGCGGCGCTGGCCGCCATCCTCACCGCGCAATGGATCGAGGGAAGCTGGCATATCCTCGTCGGCGGGATTATCGGCAGCCTTGCCGGTGCCGTGATGGACTGGAGAAAAAATGCTGACCAGTCCTGAAGCTCTCCTCGCCATTGCCGGCATGGCGCTGGCGACGCTGGTCATCAAGGCCGGTGGCCTGCTGCTGGCCGATCGCCTGCCCCGCACTGGCTTTGCCGCCGCCTGGCTGCGCCATATTCCCGGCGCCGTTCTGGCCGCGCTGGTGGCGCCAGCTCTGGTCACCGGGAGCCTTGCGGAGATCATCGCTGCCGCCGCGACAACAATTGTCTTTCTCGTCTCGCGCAACCTCTTCGCCGCCATGGCCTCCGGCGTGCTCGCCGTCTATTTAATGCGCATGGTTCTTGCCGGATAATCAGTTGCGCGAAGCACAGGGCTGGGCTAGGAACCGTGCCCGTGCCCCTCTGGCGGAATGGTAGACGCAGAGGACTCAAAATCCTCCGCTGCGAGGCGTGCCGGTTCGAGTCCGGCGGGGGGCACCATTTTCACTCACATATGTGAATTTCCGCGGCCATAATCCGGCGGATGCCTTGCTATTGCAAGATAACCAAGGCGCAACGCCTTGTATGCAATTCGCGTTTTTCTGCCTATTTTTAAGACAATGCGTAATTTCTAGCCTATTTATTATTCACATTGGTTCTCGTTGTATACACGCTGTTTGAGCGCGAAATTCCGTCAAGCTCCTGCAAAACCTGACGCTTTGTATCCTGACCCTTCGTTTTAGGGTTTGGCACAGCCATTGCATTTAGCTCCCTGGCTGCGCTGTGCAGGCGCGCCTGTTGATGCAGGAGCTTTCAGACCATGTCTTCATTCTCGCTTTCGCGCCGTTCATTGCTCAAGGCCGGTGCGGCCGGGCTGGCGGCCACAGCCCTGCCTATGGGCTTTGCCCGGGCACAAACCCCCATTGTCCTCGGCGCAGTCTATGTCGGCCCGCGTGACGATTTCGGCTGGAACCAGGCCCATGCGGTCGGCATGGAAATTCTCAAGCAGGTTCCCGGCGTTACCGTGATCGAGGAAGAGAACGTCCCCGAGACCGACGCCGTCAGCCAGTCGATTGAGTCGATGATCAATCTCGACGGGGCCAACCTGATCCTTGCCACCTCGTTCGGCTATTACAATCCGTTCGTCATCGATCTGGCCAAGAAGTATCCGGATGTGGAGTTCCGCCACGCCCTGCCGCTCTGGCGCGAAGGCGACCCGACCAATGCCGGCTCCTATTTCTGCTATCTGAACCAGGGACACTATGTGAACGGCGTCGCGGCGGGCCTGTCCTCGCCCACCGGCAAGCTCGGTTTCGTCGCTGCCAAGCCCGTCCCCACGGTACTCAGCAATATCAACTCCTTCCTGCTCGGCGCCCGCAAGACCAATCCGAACGCCACCGTGCAGGTGATCTTCACCGGCGACTGGTCGCTGCCGGTTCGCGAAGCCGAAGCCACCAATGCGCTGATCGATGCCGGCTGCGACGTCATTGGCTGCCATGTCGATGGCCCCAAGGTGGTCGTGGAAACCGCCGAGGGACGCGGTGTCAAAACCTGCGGTCACAATGCCAGCCAGGCGCCACTCGCGCCCAAGGGCTTTATCACCGGCGCCGAATACAAGTGGGCGACCATTTACTCGCTCTATGCCGACCTGCTCGCCAAGGGCGAAAAGCTGCCGACCTTCCTATCGGGCGGCTACCACAATGACATGCTGCAGAGCACGCCCTATGGCGCCGGCGCGACGCCGGAAGCCATCGCGGCTGCCGATGCGGCCATTGCCGATCTCGTGGCGCAGAAGCCCATCTATGTCGGCCCGCTCAAGGACAATCAGGGCAATGTCGTCATTGAAGGCAGCATGGACAATTACGACCCTGTGCTCGACGGCATGAACTACCTGCTCGAAGGCGTCGTCGGTTCAATCACCTGATCTGAAAACGGCGCAGACGCGTCTCCCGGCATTTCCCCAAAATGCCGGGAGCGCGCATCGGAGTAGTCTCATGAGCACAGAAACAGCTGGTTCAATGCCAAAAATCCGCACGCCCAATGTGCGCACACTCAAATTTGCCGAGGCGCTGTTTGTGCCGCTTGTGGCGCTCATTGCCTCGGCGCTGATTTTCTCGCTGTTCCTGCTGATCATCGGCAAGTCGCCGGTGGACTTCTTCTCGCTGGTCTGGACGGGCGGCTTCGGCTCCTCCTTCTCTTTCCAGCAATCGCTGCAGCGCTCGGCGCCGCTCATTCTGGCGGGCCTTGCCTTCGCCATTCCCGCCCGCATCGGGCTCACAATGATCGGAGCCGAAGGCGCCCTGGTCCTTGGTGGATTTGCCGCCGCGGCAATCGCCATTCCGCTCGTCACCACAGGCCTGCCAGCGCCACTGACCTGGCTTGTGATGGCCGTGTTTGCCATGGCGCTTGGCGGCATCTGGCACGGCATCGCCGGCTGGCTGAAGCACTATCGTGGCGTCAATGAAACGATCTCGTCGCTGCTGCTGTCCTATATCGCCATCGCCATCATGAACTTCTTCGTTGAAGGCGCGCTGCGCGATCCGGCCTCGGCCAACAAGCCGTCCACCATGCCGATTGGCGACGCCTATCGCATCGGCGCCATTCCGGGCACCGACGTGCATTGGGGCTTTGCGGCGGGCGTCGTACTGGCCGTATTGCTCTGGGTACTGATGAGCCGCACCACGTTCGGCTTTGCCGCCCGCATGACCGGCGGCAATGTGCGCGCTGCGCAGGCACAGGGCCTCCCCGTTGGCTTTCTCGTCGTCACCTGCTGCATCATTGCCGGCTGTTGCGCGGGCCTCGCCGGCTTCTTCGAAGTCACCGCCATTCACGGCCAGGCCAATGCGTCGCTGGTGGCCGGCTATGGCTTCACCGGCATCCTCATTGCCTTCCTCGCCCGCCACAATCCGCTGGCCATTGTGCCTGTCGCTATTCTGTTCGGTGCGCTCGCCGCTGCGGGCGGGCTGATCCAACGCCGCATGGGAATGCCCGATGCGACCGTGCTGGTACTGCAGGGCATCATCTTCGTCGTGCTGCTGACCAGCGGCACGCTCTATGGCCGCATCAAATTCTTCCAGCCGCCGGTCGGGGGAGATCGCACATGAACGACGCCGGGCTCATCACCGTCCTCATCGCCATGCTGGGCGGCGCCATCCGCGTTTCCACGCCCTTCATGTTCGTGGCCCTGGGCGAATGCCTCACCGAAAAATCGGGCCGCATCAATCTCGGGCTGGAAGGCAATCTGGTGCTCGGCGCCATGGTCGCCTACGCGATCAGCTTCCATACCGGCAATCCATGGGTCGGCGTGCTCGCCGCCGGCGGATCGGGCCTCATACTGGGCGCGCTGCACGGCTATATCTGCAAGCTGCCCAAGGTCAACGATATCGCCGTTGGCATTGCCATCATGAGCTTTGGCACCGGCCTCGCCTTCTTTTTTGGCAAGCCCTATATCCAGCCCTCGGCGCCCCGGCTCGATTCAATTCCCCTCGGTAACTGGACCGGCCATTCCGGCCTCGCCCAGGCGCTGCAGGTCAATCCGCTGTTCTTCGTGGGCATCATTCTCGCCATCGCCATGAGCTGGGCCTTTGCCAATACCCGCTGGGGCCTCATCGTCCGCATGACTGGCGATAGCGCTGCCTCCGCCAAGGCCATGGGTGTCTCTGTCGATCTGGTGCGCTTCCTCGCCACGGCGGCTGGCGGCTTTCTCGCCGGCATCGGCGGGGCATTTCTTTCGCTCTATTATCCCGGTTCGTGGAACCAGGGTCTCAGCTCAGGTCAGGGCCTGATGGCCGTCGCCCTCGTGATCTTTGCCCGCTGGGACCCGATCCGCTGCATCTGGGCAGCGCTGCTGTTCGGCGCAGCGGGCGCCATCGGCCCATCGCTGCAATCGGTCGGCATCACCCAGGGCTATTACTTCTTCAACGCCGCCCCCTACATCCTGACGCTTTTCATCATGATCGCCTCTGCCCGGTCCAAGGGCGCGACTCGTGAGGCGCCGGGCGAACTTTCGATTACCAAATAGGAGCAGACATGTCCGGACTCGGTGGCCTCAACAAATCCGACAATGGCGTGGTGATCGGCCTCGTTCAGCTCAAGCTTCCTGTCGTAGAAACGCAGATGGACCTGGCCCTGCAAACGGCCCGGATTGTCGAACTGGTTGGCAAGGCACGGCGCAATCTGGGGACGATGGACCTCGTGGTCTTCCCCGAATACGCGCTCCATGGCCTTTCGATGGATACCAGCGCGGCCATCATGTGCACGATGGACGGGCCGGAAGTCGCGGCCTTCAAGCGCGCCTGCAAGGACAATTCCATCTGGGGCTGCTTTTCCATCATGGAGGCCAATCCTGATGGCTACCCCTACAATGTCGGCATCATCATCGATGATCAGGGCGAGGTAAAACTCTACTACCGCAAGCTGCACCCCTGGGTGCCGGTCGAGCCCTGGGAGCCCGGCGATCTCGGCATCCCCGTCATCGATGGCCCCAAGGGCTGCAAGCTTTCGCTGATCATCTGCCACGATGGCATGTTCCCCGAAATGGCGCGCGAGGCGGCCTATAAGGGCGCCGAAATCATGCTGCGCACCGCCGGCTACACCGCTCCCATCCGCCAGGCATGGCGCTTCACCAATCAGTCCAATGCCTTCTGCAATCTCATGGTCACCGCCAGCGTCTGCATGTGCGGCAGCGATGGCACATTCGACTCCATGGGCGAGGCGATGTTCTGCAATTTCGATGGCACGATCATCGCGGAAGGCACCACCGGCCGCGCCGACGAGATCATCACCGCCGAAGTTCGGCCCGATCTGGTGCGCGAGGCGCGGGCCAATTGGGGCGTTGAGAACAATATCTACCAGCTCGGCCATCGCGGTTTCACCGCTGTGGCCGGCGGCGCGGGTGATGCGCCCTACACCTACATGCATGACCTGATCAATGGCCGCTACTGCCTGCCATGGGAGGACAGCGTCAAGGTCACCGACGGCACGCCGTCCGGCTTTGCGCCGCCCAGCCGCAAATATGGTGAGAAACTTCCGGAGGCTGCAGAATGAGCCTGAGTGACGAACGCATCGAGGGCGCCTTCACGCCTGGCGGCAGCACCATCGCCAGTGCCGATCCCTATCCCTGGCCGTTCGACGGCGATTGGGGGCCGCACAATACCGCGCTGGTCGTCATCGACATGCAGGTCGATTTCTGTGCCCCCGGCGGCTATGTCGATTCTATGGGTTACGACATCAGCCTCACCCGTGGCCCCATCGAACCAATCCAGCGGGTGCTGACGGCCATGCGCGCCAAGGGCTACACCATCATCCACACCCGCGAAGGCCACAAGCCAGACCTCTCGGACCTCCCTGCGAACAAGCGCTGGCGCTCGCAGCGCATCGGCGCCGGTATTGGCGATCAGGGTCCGTGCGGGCGCATTCTTGTGCGCGGCGAGCCGGGTTGGGAGATCATCCCCGAACTCCAGCCCCTGCCCGGCGAACAGATCATCGACAAGCCCGGCAAGGGCACCTTCATCGCCACCGATTTCGAGCTGGTGCTGCGGATGAAGAATATCCGTAACACCATCTTTACCGGTGTCACCACCGATGTCTGCGTCCACACCACCATGCGCGATGCCAATGATCGCGGCTATGAATGCCTGCTGCTCGAGGATTGCTGCGCCGCAACCAAGGTCGAAAATCATCTCGCGGCGATCGACATGATCAAGATGCAGGGCGGCGTCTTCGGTGCCGTCAGCAATTCTGCCGCGCTGATCGAGGCCCTGCCATGAACGCCGTTTCCCCCATCATCGCAACGGGCCGCGCGCCATCGCTCGAAGCCATCGGCATGACCAAGATTTTCGGGCCGCTGGTGGCGCTCGACGATGTCTCCATTTCGGTCCCCGCCGGCGCCTTCCACGCGCTGCTCGGCGAAAACGGCGCCGGAAAGTCCACGCTGGTCAAATCCATCATGGGCTTTTATTCCGCCGACAAGGGCACCGTAAAACTCGACGGCAAGGAAGTCTCGATCAAGACGCCGCGCGACGCCCGCGCCAATGGCATTGGCATGGTCTACCAGCACTTTACCCTCGTGCCCTGCCTCACCGCTGCGGAAAACCTCGTCATCTCCCGCGCCGATGCCCCTTCCGTCATCGACTGGCGCAAGGAGAAGAAGGCGCTGGTCGAGTTCATGGAGACCATGCCCTTCAAGGTGCCGCTCGACGCGCAGGTGGCCGCTCTCTCCGCCGGCGAAAAGCAGAAGCTCGAAATCCTCAAGCTTCTCTATCTCGATCAGCGCTTCATGATCCTCGACGAGCCAACCTCGGTACTCACGCCCGGCGAAGCCGACGAAATGCTCGGGATGCTCGGCGACATGGCCGCGCGCAAGGAGATCACCGTGTTGATGATCTCCCACAAATTCCGCGAGGTAAAATCCTTCTGCGATGGCTTTACCGTCCTCCGCCGCGGCAAGCTGACCGGTTCGGGCGATACGCAATCGGCCAGCATTGAAGAGATGAGCCGGATGATGATCGGCGACACAGAGGTGCGGACACGCGCCGCGCGAACCCAGATCAACGAAAAGCGTGACGTGCTCGAATTAGCCGGCATTTTCGCCGAAGACCCCGAAGGCGCGCCGATCCTCTCGGCCATCAACCTCAAGGTCAAAGCCGGCGAGATCGTCGGCATTGCCGGGGTGTCGGGCAATGGCCAGTCGGCGCTGGTGGAAGTGCTGGCCGGCCAGCGCCCGATGAGCGATGGCGCCATCCGCATCCATGGCCAGAATTTCCGCGCCAAACGCAGCAATTTTGACCGCTACAAAGTCTTCGGCCTGCCTGAGGAGCCCCTGAAGAACGCCACCGTGCCGCGCATGAGCGTGGCGGAAAACCTCGCCTTCCGCGCCTTCGACAAGCCGCCAGTGACCAGCCTTGGCTGGTGGATGTCGCCCGGGCCACTGCGCAAGCGCGCCGAAGAGCTGATCGCCCAATATCGCGTGAAAACCACCTCGCCCGATGCGCCCATCGAAACCCTGTCCGGCGGCAATGTGCAACGCGCCGTCCTCGCCCGCGAACTCTCCGGCGATGTCGATGTGCTGATCGTTGCCAATCCCTGCTTCGGGCTCGATTTCGCCTCGGTCGCCGATATCCGCAGCCAGATCATGGAACAGCGCAATCGTGGCGCAGCCGTGCTGTTGGTCAGCGAGGATCTCGACGAAATCCTGGAACTGGCCGACCGCGTTGCGGTGATGAGCGGCGGCACCATCACCTATGTGGCGCCAACCGAAGAAACCGACCGCAACATTATCGGCCAGCACATGGCGGGCCATTGATGATCGAAATCCCCGCCCGCCCCTATCCGTACCCGCTCGATCCAGCCCGCACGGCGCTGGTCGTCATCGACATGCAGCGCGATTTCATCGAGCCCGGCGGTTTTGGCGACAGCCTGGGCAATGATGTCAAACGCCTCGAGGCTATCATCCCCACCACGGCGGGCCTGATCGCGCTGTTCCGCCAGATGGGCTGGCCGATCATCCACACCCGCGAAGCGCATCGTCCCGATCTCAGCGACTGTCCGCCCGCGAAAATCAGCCGCGGCAAGCCCGGCCTTCGCATTGGCGACGAAGGCGCCATGGGCCGCATCCTGATCGCCGGTGAACCGGGCAACCAGATCGTCGATGCCCTGGCGCCACTGGCCGGCGAAATCGTCATCGACAAGCCGGGCAAGGGCATGTTCTGGGCGACCGGCATCCACGAGAAGCTGCAAGCCATGGGCATCACCCATCTCGTCTTTGCCGGCGTCACCACCGAAGTCTGCGTCCAGACATCGATGCGCGAAGCTAATGACCGCGGCTATGAGTGCCTGCTCATCGAGGACGCCACCGAAAGCTATTTTCCGCAATTCAAGTCAGCCACAATTGAGATGATCGCCGCCCAGGGTGGCATTGTCGGCTGGGTTACCCCACTCGCCTCCCTGGCCGGCGCAGTCAACAATGGGCACGACAATGACTGAACAGGGCCGCTGGGCCGGGCGCAATCCGGCCAAGGATGTGATCCGCCACGATATCTGGAAAAAGCTCGAAGCCGCGGGGGTCAATGTCGGCCCGGCCTTCTCGATGATCCCCAATTTCTCCGGCGCCGATATCGCCGCCTGGCGCCTGGCGCAGCTCGACCCGTGGAAGTCCGCGCGCACGGTGAAAACCAATCCGGACCACGCCCAGACCCCGATCCGCATTCGCGCGCTCTAAGAGGGCAAGGTGGTCTATACGCCGGCGCCCTACCTCACCAAGGAATTCCCCTATCTTCGCCTTGACCCGGCAAAGCTGCTCGCCGCCGATATTTCCTTCGAGCTCGCCGCGACGCCACAGGGTTTCATGACCCATGGCGAGCGGCTGGAGTTCGAAGAGGTGGAGCCGCTCGATTTTTGCGTCGTGGGTTCCGTCGCCGTCAACCGCATCGGCGGTCGCACCGGCAAGGGAGCGGGCTTCGCCGATCTCGAAACAGCCATTTTCCGTGAGTTGGGCATTGTCACCGCGACCACGCCACTCGCCACCACCATTCACTCGCTCCAGCTGGTGGCCGACGACCAGATCGTCCTCGAAAGCCATGACAGCCCGCTCGACTTCGTCGCAACCGAAGCCGAGCTGATCACCACCGGCAACACCATGCCCCGGCCCATGGGCGTCGATTGGGCAAAAGTCCGTGCCGATCAGTTCGAGACCATCCCTTTCCTCAGCCGCCTGCGCGACCGCATGGTGGCCCGGCAAAAATCTGCATGATCATCAACGACCCTGCCATCGTCGCCGAAGTCCGCGAAGCATTTGATCGCTACGAGGCGGCGCTGCTGCGCAATGATGTCGCTGTGCTGGACGCCTTCTTTGTTGAGCGGGCCGACACAATTCGCTATGGCGTCAGTGAAGTGCAGTACGGCCTCGATGAAATCCGCGCCTTCCGGTCCCAGCAAAGGCCGTTTGACCGGGATCTGGACCGCCTTGCCATTGTCACCTATGGCCGTGACTTCGCCATTGCCTCGACGCTGTTCCACCGGCCCGATTTTCCGGACCAGATCGGTCGGCAGCAGCAAAGCTGGGTGCGGACGGAGCAAGGCTGGCGCATTGCCGCGGCGCATGTCAGCATGATGCCGGACCCGGCCTGAACCGAGAGAGTTTTCGTGCTCAAGCGCCCCGCCCGCACCTCAGCTGAAGATATCAGGCGTCAACTGGCCGCGCGGATCATCAATGGTGAACTGCACCCCGGCACGCCGCTGGACGAAACTGCTCTGGCCGCCGAGTTTTCTGTCTCCCGCACCCCGGTGCGAGAGGCGCTGCGCCTGCTGGCGGCCAGTGGCCTTGTCGATCATCAGCCCCATACAAGGGCATTGGTGGCCAAGCCCGATGCAGAGACCCTCGCCGGCATGTTCGAGGTCATGGGCTATCTTGAGGCGCTCTGTGCCGGCCTCTGTGCTGAGGCGATGACGGCCAGCGAGCGGGACGCGCTCGATCTGTTGCATTCGAGAATGGCGGCCATCGTGCATTCGGGCGATGACGCGGCCTATGCCGATGCCAATGAGACCTTCCATTCCGCCATCTATGATGGAGCCCATATCGCCTATCTCGCCGAAGTCACCCGGTCGACGCGCCAGCGTCTGCAGCCATTCCGCAGGGCGCAGTTTCAGGCCCGGGGCCGGCTGAGCCGGTCACATATGGAGCATGGCGAGATTGTCGAAGCCATTCTGCGCGGCGACCGCGCCAATGCAGAGGCCGCCATGCGCAAGCACATCGCAACAGTAGAGGGTGCCTGGCAGGCGCTCGCTCAAACGTCTGCCGGCTGAACTCGGCGCCTAGAACAAGCCGCCCCGACCATAATTGGGGTCGATATAGCCGTCATTCGGCTGTGTCGCATATCCGCCGCCATATTGCTGCTGCATGAGCTGCTGGCGCTGGATGGCGTCAAAGGCGTTCACATCGACCCCGATCACCGATGTCATCATATTCGGCCCGGTGCCGGGCTTGAAGGCCTCACGAATGGCCGCCTCGCCCTCAAAAGCAACGACACCTGAATTCGGATTGATCGAGGCGGTCGTCATGCCATCGGGCACGTTGAACGGCGTCGGCGGTTTTCCGGCCAGCGCCTTGGCCATGAAATTGGTGAAGATCGGCACGGCCATGCCGCCGCCCGTGGAAGCTGACCCCATCGAGCGCGGCTGGTCGTAGCCGATATAGACACCAACGGCCAATTCGGGCGTAAAACCAACAAACCAGGCGTCCTTATAATCATTGGTGGTGCCCGTCTTGCCCGCCACCGGGCGATTCAGCGCCCGCGCCCCCGTGCCCGTACCGCGCTGCACGACGCCTTCCATCATCGAGGTGATCTGGTAGGCCGTCATCGGGTCCAGCACCTGCGTGCGATTGTCGAGAATGCGGGGCTCACCCTGCCCCGTCCACGACGTCGCCTCGCAGCCATCGCAAACCCGCTGATCGTGGCGATAAACCGTCTCGCCATAGCGGTCCTGAATGCGGTCGATCAGCGTCGGCACGATCTTGCGACCGCCATTGGCAATGGTCGCATAGGCCGCCGTCATCCGCATATCGGTGGTTTCGCCGGCGCCAAGCGCCATGGCCAGCACCGGCTGCATATCGTCATAAATGCCAAACAGGCGCGCATAATCGGCGATCAGCGGCATTCCGATGTCGCGGGCAAGGCGCACGGTCATCACATTGCGGCTGCGCTCGATGCCGCGCCGCAAGGTCTGGGGCCCGTAAAATTCCTGCGAATAGTTTTCAGGCCTCCAGACCGAGCCGTCGCTCATGCGCACTTCCACCGGCGCATCCAGCACCACCGAGGCGGGCGTATAGCCATTGTCGAGGGCCGCAGCATAAACGATGGGCTTGAACGAGGAGCCGGGCTGGCGCAGCGCCTGCGTCGCGCGGTTGAATTCGGATTCGGCAAAGGAGAAACCGCCGACCATGGCCAGCACGCGCCCGGTGCGCGGGTCCATCGCCACCAGCGCGCCCTCGATTTCAGGCACCTGTTGGAGCGTATAGACGCCTTCCTTGTCCGCCACCGGCGAGACATACACCACGTCGCCGACTTCGAGCAGATCCTGCAACGGCTTGGACACCCAGCGCACTTCCGAGCCGGGCAATGTGCCCACCACACGCTCGGGCAAGACCTTGCCATCAATATCGCTATCGGGCCGCAATCCGATCCGGGCCTCATTGCCACCAACCTCAAGCACCACGGCCAATTGCCATTCCGGCACGTCGCTCAACGGCTTGATGGCCGAAACGTCCATGCCCCAGTCGGCGCCCAATTCCACGCTGGCCACCGGCCCACGGAAACCCTTGGTATGGTCGAACTCAATCAGCCCATCCATCAGCGCGCGGCGGGCATATTCCTGCAGGCGTGGTTCGAGCGTTGTGCGCACCGAGAGGCCGCCACCATAGAGCTGGTCTTCGCCATAAAGCTTGGCCAGTTCGCGGCGCACTTCCTCGGTGAAATATTCAGCCGAATAGAGCTGACTGCCGGCCGCGCGCGGAATGACGTTGAGCGCTTCATCCTTGGCCGCAGCGGCCTCGGTCGGCGTCACATAGCCATTCTCGACCATGCGGTCGATCACCCAGTTGCGGCGCTCAATGGCGGCCTTGGGATTGCGGAACGGGTGATAATTGCTCGCGCCCTTGGGCAGCGCGGCGAGATAAGCGATTTCGCTCAGCGTCAGCTGATAGAGCGCCTTGTCGAAATAGTTGAGCGCGGCGGCAGCGATGCCATAGGTCTGCCCGCCGACCGAGCCCATGTAGATTTCGTTGAGATAGAGCTCTAGAATCTTGTCCTTCGAAAAGGCGCTCTCGATGCGCAGCGCCAGCAGCGCTTCCTGGATTTTGCGATCAACCGTCTGGTCGTTGGTGAGCAGGAAATTCTTGGCCACCTGCTGGGTGATGGACGAACCGCCGCCCTGAATGGCATTGCTACCAGCCAGCCGCGCCAGGATATTATCGCGCGCCGCCCGCAGGATGCCGTCATAGGCAATGCCGCCATGCGAATAAAAATCCTTGTCCTCGGCGGAGAGGAAAGCCTGCACCACCAGAGGCGGTACCGTTTCAATCGGCTGGAACAGGCGCCGCTGCCGTGCGTATTCGGCCAGCAAGGTGCCATCGGCGGCATGGACTCGGGTCGTCACCGGCGGCTGATAATCCTGCAGCACGGTATAATCGGGAAGCTGCGCCGAAACGATGCTGAGATAGACAGCCGCTGCCGCGACGCCGCCCAGCGCCAGGAACATGCCAAAACCAAACATCCAGCCGAGCAGCCGCAGCATTCAGAATTTTATCCTAGACGAGAAGACCACCGCCGAGGGCCTGCCCGGCGACGCATCAGAATCATAACAGAATCCCGGAACGAGCGGGATCACTTTGCCGGGCATAGTGCAGCAATCAGCGCGCATCACTGCTCCGGCTCCAGGCTATCGAAATAGGTCGAAATGCCCCGCGCGATGGCCTCTGCCGTGCGGTTCTGCCAGTCCGACTGCACAAGATTGGCGGTGTCGCCGGCATTCGAAAGAAAGCCCAGTTCAACCAGAACCGAAGGCACGTCCGGTGCCTGCAGCACCAGGAAGTCCGCTTGGCGCACCGGGAAGCGGCGCAATTGCACGCTTGGCTCCAGCTGGTGGACAATCGCCTGCGCCGCCATGAAGGACTGCACCCGCATCTCGCGCCGCATGAGATCGAGCAGGATATCGACGATCTCCGGCGTCATCTGCGGCATGGCAAAGCCGGCGATCACGTCGGATTTGTTCTCGGTGTCGGCCAGCACCTTGTCGAGCACGTCCGTCGCGTTTTCGTCGCGCGTATAGACGCTGGCGCCACGGATTTCGGGCTGCTGAAAGCTATCGGCATGGATCGAGATAAAGAGGTCTGCCTTGTTGGTCCGCGCCAGCGCCACGCGTTCTTCAAGCCGCAAAAACGTGTCCTGCTCGCGCGTCAGGGCCACATCGAACCGGCCCGCCTCGATCAGCAATTCCTGGAGCCGCAGGGAAAAGGCGAGCACGATGTCCTTTTCCTTGATGCCGTCCACCGTCTCGGCGCCGCTGTCTATGCCGCCATGGCCAGGGTCAATGATCACCAATGGCCGCGTGGCAATCGGCAGTTCCGAACCGCCGGCGGGCGTCGATACAGCCGCCGCAACCTCGGCAGAGGCCGCGCGATCCCGCTCGACATTGGCGGCAAATTCCTCGGGCGTCGCTGCAATGATATCCACCACCAGCCGCGCCGGCTGATCCTCGAAAGCGTCGAGCACATAGGCCTGCTGCACCTGTGCCGGCGCCGCCAGCGTCAATGTCGTGCGCACCCGGTCCGGCGCGGCCTGTTCGATGACATAGCCGGAAACGAGGCCCTCTACCGCCGCCGTTCCCGTGGGATTGGGCACCGAAAAGGTCCCTGCCCGCACGTCGATGGCCAGCCGGTCGGGTTCGCTCAGCGACACGAAGGAAAACTCGGTCTTGTCCGCCAGGTCGATGACCATGCGCACCCGTTCGGGCGTCGCGGTCATGCGCGCATCGATCACATTGGGCAGCGGCGGCAGGCTTGCCGCCTCCTGCGCGCCGAGCGGCGATACGAGCGCAAAGACCACCAGCAGCGTGGCCAATAGCTGTTTCAGTAAAACTCTGGTCAAGTGGTGACCTGCCCCCGGGCAAATGATCATTGTCGTTGGCCACAATCTTTGGGCGATTCTGCGGCATTGCTGGCCTTATGCGATGATTTGCCCATTCGGCCAAGAAAGCTGCTGACAAATCGTCGGGAAAGCGCCCATTTCGACTTTCCTGTTGCCAATCTGGCGCAACATCCCTACACGCTAGAGGGGTAGGCGCGCGTGTTTCGCGACCCGATGCAGAGACGGTTTCGGCGTTTCTCAGGGCAGCGTGACAGGCCGGACGAACCCTTCTTATGGGTTTGGTCCGGAACGGAAGCGGCGTTTCAGCGCCTTACAATGCAGAATTTCGGCTCGTTCGAGCCGGACGGTGGCGGGCTTAATGTCAGCCACCCAATAGGAAGAGGTCATATGGCCCGCAGGCGACCAGAACGCGACGCGATCGAGTTAGACGATTGCCGTTTTGCTTCGCCCATTCTTCCGGCCAATGCCAAATTTACCGGTGCGCGAAACGTGAGAGGTTTGCGCCCATATTCAACCAACCCATTCGCCCCGCAACGCGCCATTTCTGGGATGCCGGCTTGCCGGAACCCTCTTGTCGGCGCGCGGGTGCGCGGAGTTCACTATGGCTACCAAGAGAATGCTGGTGGATGCCATCCACCCGGAAGAAACACGGATCGTCGTTACCGCAGGTAACCGGCTGGAGGAATTCGACTTTGAATCGGCGACCCGCCGCCAATTGCGGGGTAACATCTACCTCGCGAAGGTGACGCGCGTCGAACCCAGCCTGCAGGCTGCGTTTGTCGAATATGGCGGCAATCGCCATGGCTTCCTCGCCTTCAGCGAAATCCATCCCGATTACTACCAAATCCCGGTTGCCGACCGCGAAGCGCTGCTGCGCGAGGAAGAGGCCGAGGATCATCACGAAGAGGCAGAAGAGACCATCTCGCTGCCTGAAGCCGTGGCTGAGTCGGACGCCGATGCCGATCCGCAGGAACCCGGCGACGCCAGCCATATCGAGCAGGCCCCCGCCAATTCCGAACCGGTGGAATCCATCGGTGGCGCTGATGCGCTGGAAGAAGTGCCCGAGCGCCGCCGTTCGCACAACAATCGCCGCCAGTACAAGATCCAGGAAGTGATCAAGCGCCGCCAGGTGATGCTGGTGCAGGTGGTCAAGGAAGAGCGCGGCAACAAGGGCGCGGCCCTCACCACCTATCTGTCGCTGGCCGGCCGCTATTCGGTGCTGATGCCGAACACCGCCCGTGGCGGCGGCATCTCGCGAAAAATCACCAATGCGGCTGACCGCAAGCGCCTCAAGGAAATCACCTCCGATCTTGAGGTGCCACAGGGCATGGGCGTCATCCTGCGCACGGCTGGTGCGTCGCGCACCAAGGCCGAGGTGAAGCGCGATTTCGAATATCTGATGCGCCTGTGGGAAAGCGTGCGCACGCTGACGCTGGAAAGCTCGGCGCCATGCCTCGTGTATGAGGAAGGCTCGCTGATCAAGCGCACCATCCGCGATCTCTATAACAAGGACATCGAAGAAGTTCTGGTCGCAGGCGACAACGCCTATCGCGAGGCCAAGGACTTCATGAAGATGATCATGCCGTCCCACGCCAAGAACGTGAAGCCTTATGCGGATGATCAGCCCCTGTTCTCGAAATATGGCGTCGAGGCACAGCTCGATTCCATGTTCTCGCCCACGGTCACTCTCCCATCGGGAGGCTATATCGTCATCAACCCGACAGAGGCGCTTGTCTCCATCGACGTGAACTCGGGCCGCTCCACCAAGGAGCATAATATCGAGGACACCGCGCTCCAAACCAATCTGGAAGCCGCCGATGAGGTGGCGCGCCAGCTCCGCCTGCGCGACCTGGCCGGTCTTATCGTCATCGACTTCATCGACATGATGGAGAACCGCTCCAACCGGGCCGTCGAGCGCAAGCTCAAGGATTGCCTCAAGGACGATCGCGCCCGCATCCAGGTGGGCCGCATCTCCCATTTCGGCCTTATGGAAATGAGCCGCCAGCGTATCCGCTTTGGCGTCGTGGAAAGCTCGACCCACAAGTGCCCGATCTGCGACGGCACCGGTCTGGTGCGTTCCACCGAGTCGCTGGCGCTGATGATCATGCGCCACATCGAAGATCACGTGCTGCGCAAGCAGGGCCAGTCGATCAATGTCCGCGTGCCGGTCGACGTCGCGCTCTACATCCTCAACTTCAAGCGCGAAACGCTGACCCAGCTCGAGATCCGCAACAACCTTTCCATCACCATTACCGCCGATGGCAAGATGACCGGCCACCAGTTCGCCATCGAAAAGGGCGAAACCCGCGTCTCGGCCTATGCCGATCAGCGCGCGGCCAGCCATGTTCGCGTCGATAGCGCCGTGATCGAGGACGATGTCGCCGAAGACGACGTCGAGAGCGAAGAATCCGATGAGTCTGAAGCCCGCGCTGAAAGCAGCGAGGAAGCCGAGGGCGATGGCAATGGCCGTCGTCGTCGTCGCCGCCGCCGTCGTGGCGGTGGCAATGGCGAGCGTGGCGAGGATCGCCCGCCCCAGCAGCAGCGCGCTGCCCGGTCTGACGAAACTGCCGAAAGCGACGAAGATGAGAGCGAAGGCGAAGAGGCCGAAGGCGCGCCTGCGCCGTCTGCCGATGCCGATGGGGAAACCCGCCGCCGTCGCCGCCGTGGTCGTCGCGGTGGCCGCCGCAATCGCCGTGATGGCGAGGGTGAAGGTCAGGTCGGCAATGCTGAAGCAGCACCTGCTGAAGCCGTCGAGGCTGCGCCTGCTGAAAGTGCTCCTGCGGAAGCCGTAGCGGAAGCGCCGGCGGCTGAAAAAGCGCCCAAGCGCAAGCCCCGCGCCCGCAAGCCAAAGGCCGAGGCTGCCGAGGCTGCGCCTGCAGAGGCGGCACAAGCTGAAGCCGTCGAAGCTGCTGCCACCGCCGAAGACGAAAAGCCAAAGCGCAAGCCGCGCGCCCGCAAGCCAAAGGCAGAAGCCGCCGAGGCTGCGCCTGTTAAAGCTGCGCAAGAGGCCGCGCCTTCAGAGGCGCCCAAGGCTGAACCGGCTGCCAGTGAAGGCCGCGCACGTCGTCCAAAGAAGGAATTGCCGCCCGAGGGTGTCGTGGTTTCCTCCAGCACGCCCAAGGCCGAAGAGGAACAGGCTGCCAGCCCCGAGCCCGAGAAGAAGAAGGGCGGCTGGTGGCAGCGCCGCCTTGGTCTGGGCTAACAGAATCGCAAAGGGCGGCCTCCGGGCCGCCCTTTTTCTTGCCGCTCTGGCGCGTTAGCGCGCCGCGACGAACCGGCTGATCCGGTCGAGAGCGTCTTCCATGGTCTGACGCGTCCCGGCATAGCTGAACCGGACAAAGCTGCTGCCATCCACCCGGTCAAAATCCAGGCCCGGCGTTGCGGCAACGCCTGCCTCTTCAAGCAGCGCTTTACAAAACGCCAGCGAGTCATTGGAAAAGCGGGTGATTCCGACATAGGCATAGAAGGCGCCTTCGCCCATGCCTGAGGTGTCAAAGCCGATATTGCGCAGGCCTTCGGTCAATAGCAGGCGGTTTGCTGCATAGCCCGCCTTCTGCTCCTCGGCATAGTCGCGCTCGCCCAACGCCACTGTCGCGGCGATCTGGCTCAGTGTCGGCGCCGAGATGAACAGGTTCTGCTGCAGGATTTCGGCGCGGCGGACCAAGGGCTCGGGCAGCACCATCCAGCCGATGCGCCAGCCGGTCATGCAATAATATTTCGAGAAACTGTTGATGACGATGGCCTCGTCGGTCAGCTCCAGCGCGCTTACGGATGCACCGCGATAGTCCAGCCCGTGATAGATTTCATCAGAAATGAAGGTGATGCCCAGCCGCGCGCAGGTGTCCACAATATCTTTGAGCCCTGCCTGGTCCACGCTCGCGCCGGTCGGATTGGCCGGGCTGGCAAACAGCAGTCCATCGAAGGGCATATTCCAGAATGCCTTTTCGATATCCGCACTGGTCAGCTGCCAGCCATTGCTGGCCGTCAGCGGAATTTCCACCACATTGAAACCCAGACCCGCCAGAGTGTTCACATAGGCAGGATAGCCGGGTCGCGTAATGGCAATCCGTGCGCCGGGCTTGAACGCGGCGTGGAAAGCCAAAATGAATCCTGCCGACGAGCCCATTGTCGCGATAATGCGGTCAGTCGAAACGGCAACGCCATGCTGGTCCTGATAATAGCGCGTGAGTCCTTCGCGCAGCTCAGGCAAACCCTTGGCGCTGGTATAGCCCTGCGCCTGCGGCAAAGCCCGCGACACCGCCTCGATCACGCGCGGCGCCGGCGGCTGGCCCGGCTCACCCAGTTCCAGATGGCAGATGCTCTTTCCCTCAGCCTCCAAAGCCCTGGCGCGCTGGAGAATATCCATGGCCAGAAATGGCAGGAGAGAATTGGGCGAATTGCTGGTCATGTCCGGCTCCGTTTAGCCCTCCGGACCTAAAGCATCGCTGGGAAAAGGGAAAGCTGGCGCGGGCCACGCCAGGCTTTGGCGCCCCCGCCCCTACAACAATTGGTGTATTGGCCACCCGCCCTTGCTTTAGCTGGTGCGTCCTTCGAAAAAGGTCTGCTAGAAAGCAGCGGTCATTTTCCGGAAGCTCTGCCATGAATCGCATCACTCTTGTCCTCGTCGCTCTCGTGGGCTTGCTGGCTGGTGCCCTGGCCTATTCCACCTTTGCCCGCCCGGGGCCGCAGACAGACACCGCGGCTATCCGCGCCGTGGTTGCCGAAATGCTGGCCGAACAAGCCGAATCAAAGCCTGCGCCAGAACCTGTCGTCGCCAAAATTGATCCGGCCGAGCTCAATCCGCTGATCGAGCAATATCTGATGAGCGACCCCAAGCTGCTGCAGCGGATTTCAGTCGCCCTCGACGAAACCCTGCGCGTCGAGGCGCAGACCCGCGCGAAATCGGCCATCGCGAGCATGTCGGACGCGATTTACAATGGCAAAGGCCAGATCGTGCTGGGCAATCCGGACGGCGATGTCACGCTGGTGGAATTCTTCGACTACAATTGCGGCTATTGCCGCAAGGCGCTGCCCGACCTTGCAGCGCTTTTAGCTGAAGACCCCAACCTGCGGGTGGTCCTCAAGGAATTCCCGATCCTCTCAAACGAATCCATTGATGCCGCGCGGATCGGCGTCCTGGTCGGCGAAGCCGATGTTGATTACTGGGACTTCCACGAGGCCCTGTTCACCAGTCGCGGCAAGGTCGACAAGTCCGTCGCCCTGGCGTCCGCCCGTGATCTCGGGCTCAATCCAATGGCGCTTGAATTGGGCATGGGCGAACAAAGAATCACCGATATCATCCAGACGTCCTATGACATTGCCCAGCAATTGGGGATCACCGGCACGCCGACCTACATTATCGGCAATGAGATCATCCCCGGCGCCATCGGCGCCGATGAATTGCGCTCACGCATCGCCAATATGCGCGAATGCGGCGAGACATCGTGCAGCTAGCGCGTTTGCGCCGGTCTGGTGCACTGCAATTGCCGCAGGTACTCGCCTTTTCAGTGCATTTGGTGTAACCGCCCTTGCACGTTCCGGCAGGACCGGTACACAAGGCGGTAATCATGGCAAAGCGCGTTCTCGTCCTCAATGGCCCGAACCTCAACCTGCTTGGCACGCGGGAGCCCGGTATCTATGGCGGCGAGACGCTGAAAGATGTCGAGGCCATGTGCAAGACCACTGCCGCCGAACTGGGCCTGGCAATCGACTTCCGCCAGTCCAATCACGAAGGCGAACTGGTCACCTGGATTCAGGATGCCCGCAAAACCGCCGATGGCATCCTGATCAATCCGGGGGCCTATTCCCACACTTCGATCGCCATTCCCGACGCCTTCCGCGCGGTGGGCTTGCCGGTGGCCGAGGTTCACATCACCAATATTCACCAGCGCGAAGCCTTCCGGCACCATTCCTATGTGTCGGCGGTTGCCTTCGGCGTTATTTGCGGCTTCGGCACGCTGGGATATAAGCTGGCCCTTCAAGCACTGGCCGAAAAACTCAAATAAGGCTTCGACGCGAGAAGCCGGGAGACTGACAAGAATGACCAAGTCATCGCAGGTGGATCAGGATCTGATCCGCGCCATTGCCGAATTGCTCAACAAGGAAGATCTCGCCGAGATCGAAATCGAGCAGGAAGATTTCCGGGTCCGCGTCACTCGCTCCTACCCGAATGAGGCGCCGACCTTTGCCCAGGCCCCCATGCAGTACATGGCCCCGCCCGCTGCGGCTCCGGCTGCTGCTGCGGCCCCTGTGAGCTCGGTTCCCGCGGCTGCACCCGTTGCTGCCGACGATCTGGCGTCGAATCCGGGCACCCTCACCTCGCCCATGGTTGGCACAGCCTACCGCTCGCCCGAACCGGGCAAGCCGACCTTTGTCGAAGTGGGCGGCAAGGTGACTGAGGGCCAGACGGTTCTCATCATCGAAGCCATGAAGACCATGAACCAGATTCCGGCCCATCGCTCCGGCACCGTCACCCGCATTCTGGTCGACGACGCCCAGCCGGTCGAATATGGCGAGCCGCTCGTCGTCATCGAATAAGGGAGGGCTTTCGCTGTGTTCCAGAAAGTCCTGATCGCCAATCGCGGCGAAATAGCCCTGCGCATCCTGCGCGCCTGCAAGGAAATGGGCATTGCAACCGTCGCAGTGCATTCCACTGCCGACGCCAATGCCATGCATGTGCGCCTTGCGGACGAGAGCGTCTGTATCGGGCCCAATTCGGCCAAGGACAGCTATCTCAACATCCCCTCGATTCTCGCCGCCTGCGAGATCACCGGGGCCGACGCCGTCCATCCCGGCTATGGGTTCCTGTCGGAAAATGCCCGCTTCGCCAAGATTTTGACCGAGCACAAGGTGACCTTTATCGGTCCCTCTGCGCATCACATCGAAATCATGGGCGACAAGATCACCGCCAAGAAAACCGCGGTCGAGCTTGGCATTCCGGTGGTTCCCGGTTCTGCCGGTGCCGTCGAAACCGAAGACGATGCCAAAAAGACCGCCAAGGAAATCGGCTATCCCGTGCTGATCAAGGCGACTGCCGGTGGCGGCGGGCGCGGCATGAAGCTGGCCAAGACCGAAAAGGACCTGCTCGAAGCCTGGTCCACGGCCCGTTCTGAGGCAAAGGCCGCCTTCGGCAATGACAGCGTCTATATAGAAAAATATCTCGGCAAGCCGCGCCATATCGAGGTGCAGGTGCTGGGCGACGGCAAGGGCAATGCCGTTCATCTGGGCGTCCGCGACTGCTCGCTGCAGCGCCGCCACCAGAAGGTTTGGGAAGAGGCCGGCGGCCCGACCATCAAGCCCGAAGAGCGCGACGAAATCGGCGAGATCTGCGCCGCCGCCATGCGCAAACTCAAATATTCCGGCGCCGGCACCATCGAATTCCTCTACGAGAATGGCGAGTTCTATTTCATCGAAATGAACACGCGCCTGCAGGTGGAGCACCCGGTCACCGAGCGCATTACCGGCATCGACATTGTCTATGAGCAGATCCGCGTCGCTTCCGGCGAAGCGCTGTCGATGAAGCAGGAAGACGTGCAATTCTATGGCCACGCCATCGAAGTGCGCATCAATGCCGAGGACCCGCAGACCTTTGCGCCTTCGCCGGGCACCATCACCTTCTACCACCCGGCAGGTGGCGTCGGCATTCGCGTCGATTCGGCGGTCTATCAGGGCTACAAGATCCCGCCCTACTACGACTCCCTGATCGGCAAGCTGATCGTCTACGGCCGCACCCGTGACGAGTGCCTGCAGCGCCTGCGTCGCGCCATTGACGAGTTCGTGGTCGACGGGGTGAAGACCTCCCTGCCCCTGTTCCAGCGGCTGATCAAGGAACCGGATATCCTTGCCGGGAACTACGACATCCACTGGCTGGAAA
>JAEYTY010000167.1 GCA_023433775.1 Pseudomonadota bacterium
TCCCTGTGCCGACGATCCGGCGCGAACATCCCTGTCCGCTCCCGCGACACCCCCAGCCCACCGCGTCTTCGGGGGACTTTCGGGGCGCGTCTCCGCTCCGCATGTGTGTAGGACCCGATTTATCGGCGACCCGACGCCGTCGGCCCGGACGACACCCAAGGGGTCAGATGCCCCGGTCGCCCATGAGGATGGGCTCCTACAGGAAGCAACGCGGTTTTTGAGGCGCTTTCGGGTCGTGACTCCGCTCTGCGTGTGTGTAGGAGCCGATTTATCGGCGACCCGACGCCGTCGGCACGGACGACACCCAGGGGGTGATGCCCCGGTCGCCCATGAGGATGGGCTCCTACAGGAAGCACGGCGGCCTGATCGTTGGGTGCGTCAGCTTCTGTCCAACGGAGTGTGGCGCCCAACGTCGCCCGAGGACGCCGTACCCCGGGGGCAGGGCGCAAGTGGCACATGGATGTGCCACGGCCGCTCGTAAAGGCAGGATGCCGTCCCGAGGGGTAAGCCCGGCCTCCGGGGTGCGGCGGCCCCTTCCGGAGCGGGGCTTCGCTCTTTTCCAGTCAAGCGCGGGCGTCTGGAGCCGCGGCTTCGCTCCGGGTCCGTCGGCGGCGACCCCTTCCTGAGCCGAGACCGGATCCTGCCTCTCGCCTCAGGCCGCGGAGGCCTGCTGCCGCTGCGGCCCTTCGCGCAGGGCGCGGCCGACCATCGACACCAGCAGGTCCAGTTCGGCCTCGTCCATGCCGAAGTGCGGGGTGAAGCGCAGCGAGTTCTCGCCGCCATGGATGACGTTGACGCCGTGCTGGCGCAGCCACTCCTCGGTGGAGCCCGACCCATAACACTTGAACTGCGGGGCCAGTTCGCACGAGAACAGCAGGCCGGTGCCCTGGACCTTGGTGATCAGGCCGCCGAGCGAGGCCTTGAGCTGCTCGAGCTTGTGCAGCGCCTGGGCGCCACGCACGCGGATGTTCTCGGCCACCTGCGGGGTGAACATCGCCAGGGTGGCGCAGGCCACGTCCAGTGCGCGCGGGTTGGTGGTCATGGTGTTGCCGTACACGCCCTTGCGGTACAGCGAGGCGGCGTGCGCGGTCACCGCCAGCACCGACAGCGGGAACTGGGCGGCGTTGAGCGCCTTGGAATAGGTCTCCATGTCCGGCGGCTGCACGCCCTCGAAGCCGGGGTAGTCCACCAGCGACAGCACGCCGTGCGCGCGCAGGCCGGCCTGGATCGAGTCGACCAGCAGCAGGCTGCCGTGTTCGGCCGTCAGCTCGCGCGCGGCGGCGTAGAACTCCACCGGCACGGCGCGGCCCGGGTCGCCTTCGCCCATCACCGGCTCCAGGAACACCGCTTCGATGAACCAGCCGCGCTTGCCCGCCTCGGCGAAGGCCTGGCGCAGGGCGGCCACGTCGTAGGGCGGGATCACGATCACCGAGTCTTCGCCACGATAGCTGGCCAGGTGCTGCGCGTAGGCGCGGCGGCTGGAATCGGAGTACAGGCCCGGGCGGTCGGTGCGGCCGTGGAAGCTGCCCTTGACCACCAGCCGCTTGATCGTGGCGCCGGCGTGGCGCGCGCCCGGGTCGGTCTGCAGCTTGGCGTTGATGTCGACGATGCGGGTGGCCAGGCCGACCGCTTCGGAACCGGAGTTGAGGCACATGAAGCGCTCGTACGGGCAGCCGCCGCGGCCCTGTCCGATCCGCTCGCGCAGCGCGCTGGCGAAGCGGCGCTGGGACAGGCTGGGGGTCATCACGTTGGCCATCACCTGCGGCCGGGCCATCGCCTCCAGCACCGGGCCCGGGGTGTGGCCGAAGCCGAGCATGCCGTAGCCGCCGGCGTCGTACAGGACCGCGCCCTTGAGCGTGACCACCCAGGGGCCGCGCGCGGCCAGGGCCACGTAGGGCGTGACGCAGTCGTCGGCATAGAAATTGACGAAGCCGGCCTGCAGGGCGTCGATCTGCGCCGCCTCGTCCAGGTCCAGCAGGTCGGCCGCTTCCCCGCGGACGCGCTCGTATTCGGCGGCCGCCGCGGCGATGGCGGCGGCCAGGTCCGGGTGTGAGGCGGCCAGGCCGGCGACGGTGGCGTCGTCCAGGCCGGCGGTCAGGCGCTGGCCGGCGTGGGCGCGCAGGGGGGCAAGGGGGGCGAGGATGGACATGCGGTTCTCCCGGGACCGGCGGATGCTTTCCCTATTATCTGGATGGGATCGTCGATTGGCAGCTATGATCCGGCAGGAATCCGGCGATTTTCGTCGGATCGACGAAATCCGCCGGGCAAAAAGGGTGTGCGAGTGAAGATCACCGAGGCCGACGAGCAACTGCTCTCCCTGCTGCGCGAGGACGCACGCGCCTCGACCGCGCAGATCGCCCGCCGCCTGGACCTGTCGCGGACCACGGTGCAGAGCCGGATCGACCGGCTCGAGCGGGCCGGGGTGATCCGCGGCTACACCGTGCGCGTGGACGAGGGCGTGGAGCAGGCGCGGATCCGGGCCCACATCATGATCACGGTGCTGCCCAAGAAGATGGCGGCGGTGGTCAAGGAACTGCACGGGATCCCGGAGGTGCGCACCCTGCAGTCGGTGAGCGGCTCCTTCGACCTGGTCGCGCTGGGCGTGGTGGGCGATGTCCACCAGATGGACGTGCTGACCGACCGGATCGGCGCGATCGACGGGGTCGAGCGCACCTCCACCTCGATCGTGCTGTCGACCAAGTTCGAGCGCTGAGTCGCGCGGCCACGTGTCGCCGCCCACGTAGAGCGGGGCTCGCCCCGCTCCCGGGAAGGCGCTGCGTGTAGAGCGGGGCTTGCCCCGCTGCTCCCGCGAAGGCGCGTGCGGCGGGCGTCGGCAGCGGGGCAAGCCC
>JAEYTY010000130.1 GCA_023433775.1 Pseudomonadota bacterium
CGGTGGCGGACCTCGACCCCAAGAAGCTCGAACTCGTCAACAAGCGCTTCCCGGCGGTGAAGACGACGACGGATTTCCAAGAGATGCTGCGCGACCCGAGCATCGACGCGATCGCGATCGCGACGCCGGTGTCGACGCACTTCGAGCTCGGCATGGCGGCGCTGAAGGCCGGCAAGCACGTGTGGCTGGAAAAGCCGATGACGGAAACGTCGCTCCAGGCGCGCCAGCTGGTGGAAGCGGCGGAGAAGAAGAAGCTCGTCCTGCACGTCGACCACACCTTCATTTACACGGGCGCGGTGAAGAAGATGAAGGACCTCGTCGCCAGCGATGAGCTGGGCAAGGTGCTGTATTACGATTCAACCCGGGTGAACCTCGGCCTCTTTCAACGCGATGTCTCGGTGATCTCCGACCTCGCGGTGCATGATTTCTCGATCTTGGATTATCTGCTCGAAGAACAGCCCACCGCGGTTTCCGCTGGCGGCATCAACCACTTCCCCGGCACGCCGGAAAACCTCGCCTACATCACGATGTTCTATGATTCCGGCGCGATCGCGCACGTGAACTGCTCGTGGCTGGCGCCGGTGAAGGTGCGCACGGTGCTCGTTGGCGGCACGAAGAAGATGTTCGTCTATGACGACTTGCAGCCTTCGGAAAAACTGAAGATCTACGATAAAGGCGTGAGCTTCACCGATGATCCGGCGAAGATTTACCAGATGCGCGTCGGCTATCGCACGGGCGATATGTGGGCGCCGAAGCTGGACGAAAGCGAAGCGCTGAAAGCCGGCGCGGCGGATTTCGTCGAAGCCATCGACAAGAAAAAGCAAACCCTGTGTGACGGTCGCCTCGGTGCGCGCGTCATCCAAATCATCGAAGCGGCCACGAGCTCCATGAAAGCGCGCGGCGAAACCATCCACTTGCCCCGCGCGGAGAAGAGCCTGTGAGCGTCCCTTTCGTTGACCTGAAAGCCCAATACCTCTCGATCAAGCCTGAGGTGGACGCGGCGATCCAGCATATCCTGGACAACACGCAATTCGTGCTCGGCGCGGAAGTCGCGGCGTTCGAAAAGGAATTCGCGGCTTATTGCGGCGCGGAATTCTGCATGGGCGTCAACAACGGCACCAACGCGCTTTATCTGGCGCTGCTGGCCGCCGACATCGGCCCCGGCAACGAGGTCATCACCACGCCGTTCACGTTCGTCGCCTCGGTCGCGGCGATCTGGTACGCGGGCGCGACGCCGGTGTTCGTGGATATCGATCCCGATACGTATCTGATCGACCCGTCCAAGATCGAAGCGGCGATCACGCCGAAAACCAAGGCGCTGCTGCCGGTCCACCTCTACGGGCAGGCATGCGACATGGATCAGATCATGGCGATCGCCAGGAAGCACAATCTGATCGTAATTGAAGATGCGTGTCAGGCGCACGGCTCCGAGTGGAACGGCAAGCGCGTCGGCGGCATCGGTGATTTCGGCGCGTTCAGCTTCTATCCGGGCAAGAATCTCGGCGCCTACGGCGAAGGCGGCGCGACGACGACGAATAACCCTGAGTATGCACGCAAGATCCGCATGCTGCGCGATTGGGGCGCGGAGAAGAAATATCAGCACGTGCTGAAGGGCTTCAACATGCGCCTTGAAGGCATGCAGGGCGCCATCCTGCGCGTGAAGATGAAGTACATTGAGCAATGGACGGAAGCGCGCCGCGCCGCCGCCAAGCGCTACGACGCCCTCTTCGCCGGCTCCGGCGTATCGTTTCCGCAGGTGAGCCCGAACGCGCGCCACGTCTATCACATCTATTCCACGCGCACGGCGAACCGTCAGGCTTGGCAGGACGCACTGAACGCCAAGGGCATTCAGAGCGGCATCCACTATCCGATCGCCATTCACAACCTGCCGGCTTATGCCGATCTGGGCTATAAGAACGGCGACTTCCCGCACGCAGAAAAAGCGGCGGCTGAGCAGCTTTCGCTGCCGATGTATCCCGAGCTCACGGCCGAGATGCAGGCGGAAGTGGCCGCCGCGGTGATCGAACTGCACAAAGCCGAGGGGCTTGCACGATGAAAATTGAAGGTTCGAAAATCCTCGTCACCGGCGGTTGCGGGCTGATCGGCTCGACCACGATCGATCAGGTGCTGGCGGAAAATCCCGCGAAGGTTGTCATTTACGACAACCTCGTGCGCGGCTCGCTGAACAATGTCGCGCACCTGATGAACGATCCGCGCGTGGAGCTGATCAAGGGCGACATCCGCGACGTGGAAGCCACGCGCAAGGTCACCGAAGGCATGGACGCGGTGATCCATATGGCGACGCTGCGCATCACCGCGTGTGCGGCCGAACCACGAGAAGCGCTCGAAGTGATGTGCGACGGGACTTACAATGTTCTGGAAGCGGCGCATCTGGCCGGCGTGAAGCGCTTCGTGACGGCGTCGTCCGCTTCGATCTACGGCTTGGCTGACACCTTCCCGACCACGGAAGATCACCATCCCTACAACAACCGCACCTGGTACGGCGCGTCAAAGATCATGCTTGAAGGGCTGCTGCGCTCCTTTAACGACATGTACGGCACCTCGTACGTCGCGTTCCGCTATTTCAACGTGTACGGCCCGCGGATGGATATCCACGGCAAGTACACTGAAGTGCTGATCCGCTGGATGGAGCGCATCGAAAACGGCCAGCCGCCGCTGATCCTCGGCGACGGCAAAACCTCGATGGACTTCATCTACATCGATGACGTGGCGCGCGCGAACGTGCTGGGTCTCAAGTCCGACGTGACCGATGAGGTCTTCAACGTCGCCAGCGGCGTGGAAACGACTTTGATCGAGCTTGCCGAGGCGCTGATGCGCGTGATGGGCAAGGAAATGGCGCCCGAGTTCGGCCCGCCGCGCGGCGTCAACGCCGTGCCGCGCCGCCTGGCCTGCACCAAGAAGGCCGAGCAGCTGCTCGGTTTCAAATCGAGCGTCGATCTGGATGAAGGCCTGCGCCGCCTGGTGACGTGGTGGCGGGCAAACAAAGAGCACGTGGCATGATCCCGCTGATGAAGCCGCTGATGGACGA
>JAEYTY010000162.1 GCA_023433775.1 Pseudomonadota bacterium
GTTCGATACCGATCCTTGATGTCCAGGCAGCAGAGGACACAATTGCTCCGGCCAGCCAGGCAGGGGAGCTGCGCGACGAGCTTGGAGAGCGGGTCAGCCTCGTCACAATAGACAATGCGGGGCACGCGCTGCTGCCCGAGCAGCCTGACCGGGTCATCGAGGCAATCGACGCCTTTGTGCGCAGAATTTGCGGGGGCCGCGAAGAGGCGTTCCGGCAAGACTAGCCGGCCCGAACACCAAGTTCCTAAAGCCAGCCTATTGGTTGTAACTGGCCTGCCGACATAATAGATTGAAGCCATTGGGGGCGAAGTCAGGACATTGAAGTGAATACAAAGCCAGCAACGGCCGCAGTCGATTTCGGGAAGAGCGCGGTGGCCCGCTATATCCAGCTGGCGACATTGTTCAAGCGGCGCATCGAAGCAGGACAATGGCCCATTGGCAGCCAGATCCCAACCGTGGACGAGCTGGCAGTTGAATGCGGCGTGGCGCGCGCGACGATCCGGCAGGCGCTGGACCAGCTGGAAAAGGAAAATCTGATCGAGCGCTTCCGCGCCAAGGGGACCTTTGTGCGCAGCCGTCCGCAGGAGGCGCTGTGGTGTGCCGTGGCCACCGACTGGTCGGGCCTGCTGCGCCCCAGCCATGATGCCCGCATCGAAATCCTCACCGATGAACGCGATAGCGGCCTGCCCGACCTTCCCTATATGATTGGAACGACGGCGCCCAAATACCGGCACCTCAACCGCCGGCACTGGCGCGAGGGCAAGCCGTTCCTGCTCACCGAGCTCTATATCGACGAACGTCTTTCGGACCGGATCACGCAGAATGATCTTGAAACCAAGACGGCGCTACGGCTGGTCACCGATGTGCCGGGCGTCGAGATTGTCGATGCGCAGCAGACGCTGACGATCCGCAGCGCCGATATGGACATGGCCAAGGCGCTCGACATCGCCATCAATTCGCCGGTGGCTTTCGTCTATCGCCGCGCTGTCGACCAGACGGGCACGGCGGTGTTGGTGGCGGAGGGCGTCTATCGCGGCGATGTGGTGCGCTTCGACGTCAAGCTGCGCTAGATCCTTTGTTTGTCGCGTTTTCGAACCGCTAAAGTGGTGACCACTTTAGCTGAAAACGCTTCAGCCGGCGCGCCGAAAACCGAAGCCGGTTGACGCCTCGATCTCATCAAGGGCCTGCGCCGTCTCTGCAGGGTCCTGTTTCGCATTCCAGTAAAGCGGGCCGCCTTCCCAGGCGGGGAAGCCATAGCCGTGAACCAGAACGACGTCTATGTCGCTGGCGCGCTGGGCTATACCATCCTCCAGCACCAGGCGCGCCTCGTTGACAATGGCGGCGAGCGCGCGGCGCTGAATTTCGGCTGGCGCGAAGCTGCGTCGTTGCGAAACGGCGGAGTTTGCCTCGATCAGGGCATCGACCGCTGGATCGGCATGGCGCTTGCCACGCTCGTCATAGCGATACCAGCCGGCGCCTGTCTTGCGGCCCAGCCGCCCAGCCTCGCAGAGCCGGTCGGCAATGGTGACATAGCGTTCGCGCGGATCGCGTGTCGCGGCAAGGCGCTGGCGTGTCTTCCAGGCGATATCGAGCCCGGACAGATCCGACACGGCAAAGGGACCCATGGCAAAGCCGAAGGCTTCCATGGCAGCATCGACCTCAAGCGGACTGGCGCCCTCCTCGACCATGAACTCGCATTGCCGGCGGTAGGCGGAATAGATGCGATTGCCGATAAAGCCTTCGCCGAGGCCGGAAACAACGGCAATCTTGCCGATCTGCCGCGCCAGCTTGAGACCGGTGACGAGCGCCTGATCGGAGGTCTGCGAGGTCCGCACGACTTCGAGCAGCTTCATGACATTGGCCGGGCTGAAGAAGTGGAGGCCGATGACGGAAGCGGGCCGCTTTGTGGTGGCGGCTATGGCTTCGATATCGAGATAGGAAGTGTTGGTGGCCAGGATCGCGTCGGGCCGCGCCACGGCATCGAGACGCGCAAAGAGGTCCTGCTTGACCGCCATGTCTTCGAAGGCCGCCTCGATGACGAGGTCGCAGTTTTGCAAATCCGCCAGATTTACGCTGCCGGTGAGCGCAGAGCGCCGTTTTGCGCTGTCATCAGCACTGCTTCGGCCGCCGGCGACATCGGCGGCCAGCGTCTTTTCGATGCGGTCCATGCCGCGCGCAAGGGCCGGTTCATCCTGCTCCATAAGCTGAACGGGGAGGCCCGCATTGAGCAGACAGACGGCAATTGCAGCACCCATGGTGCCGGCGCCGACCACGCCGATAGTGCGCACCGGAAGCGGCGCAATACCGGAAAGTCCATCGACGCGTCCGGCTTCGCGCTCCGCAAAGAACAGATGACGGAGCGCAGCGGCTTCGTCGCCAGAGCGCAGGCGCTGAAATGTGGCGCGTTCGCGGGCCAGCATTGTGTCGAATGGCGCGCTGGCGGCTTCGCGCAGCAGCGTGATGGCCTCAAGCACATTGGGGCGGTTGCGGCCGCGGCGCACGGCCTTGTCTGCGGCCGCGTCGATCTTGGCATCACTGGCGGAAATGACCGGCGCATCGGCCAGTCGCCGTTTTGTATTGGCCATGAAACGGGCATGGCCGATGGCTTTGTCGAGCAGATCGCCATCGGCGATAGCATCGATGAGGCCGAGTTTCAGAGCCTCCGGCGCGGCGACCCTCTTGCCGCTGCAGACGAGGTCTATGGCCGTGGCGATATCGACAAGGCGGACCAGACGCTGCGTGCCGCCAGCGCCGGGCACCATGCCGAGCTTGACCTCGGGCAGGCCGACCACAGCATCGACTGTGGCTACACGCGCGTCGCAGCCCAGGGCCAGTTCGAAGCCACCGCCCAGGGCAGCGCCATGGATGGCGGCGACGACGGGAATGGGCAGTGCCTCTATGGCCGAAATGACCGTGGGCAGTTGCGGCTCTTCCAGCGGGGCGCCGAATTCGCGGATGTCTGAGCCGGCTATGAAGGTCTTGCCGGCGCCGATGATGACAACGCCTTTGGCCGGGCTTTTGGCTATTTCGCTGAGCCTCTCGAGCAGGCCCAGGCGCACGGAACGCGAGCCGGCGTTGACGGGCGGGTTGTCGATGGTGACGACCGCAATGTCGTCCTCGAAATGTAGTCGGACCAGACTATCCGTCATGTCCCGCTCCAGACCGGGGCGCGTTTTTCGACCACGGCGCGGGTGGCCTCGCGGGCATCGGCGGTACGCATCAGGCGCGTGCTATATACCTGCTCGCCGGCATAGCCTTCTTCGACCGGCAGAAACTCGGCTTCGTTCATCGACTGCTTGCCGAGGCGCTGGCCAAGCGGCGCCTTGCTGGCGATCAGCGTCGCCAGTTCCATGGCGCGGTTCATGAGGCTTTCGGGATCCACGATTTCCTGCACAAAGCCGAAGCGCCAGGCATCCTCGACGCTCAGCGGCAGACCGGTAAAGACCATGTGGCGGAGCACGCCCTGGGGCAGGTGGCGGCCCATATGGGCAGTGCCGCCGCAGCGGCCGACATTGATTTCGGGCAGGCTGAAACGGGCATTGGGGCTGGCGAGGCGAATATCGGCCACCGAAGCGAGTACGCATCCCGCGCCCAGGGCAGGGCCATTCACGGCGGCGATGACAGGCACTGCGCAATGGCGAACGGCGGCGAAGCAGCGCCGGACAATGGCGGCGCGCTCCTCGTCATTGTCCGCCGATGCGGCGAGAAATTCGTGCAGGTCGAGGCCGGCGCAAAAGGCCTTGGCACCCGCCGCGGTCAGCACGACGCAGCGCACATCCTTGCGGTCGGCAAAGCTCTCGAAGAGTTCGGCGATCTCTTCATAAAGCGCCATGGTCAGCGCATTGACCGGCGGCCGGTCGAGCGTCACGACGGCGATATGATCATTGATGGTGAGCTGGAGAGCCGTCATTGGCCAAATCCTTGCGTCTGGCGAGGGAGGGCGTCGAAGCCGTAAAGAGCGGCAGGATTATCGACGAGGATGGTGTGGGCCAGTTCCGCGTCCTCGCCGGTCCAGTCGTCAAAGAGGTCGAGCAGGTGGCCCACATCGGGTCGGTTGTCGTCCATGCGCACATGGGGCCAGTCCGAGGCCCAGAGCAGGCGGCGGAAATTGGCGGCGATGAGGGCATCGTGAAAGGGGCGTATATCGGGATAATCGGGCGCCTGTTGCGAAGCGCGGCAGAGCGCGAGCTTGACCCAGATTTCGCCATTGGCCAGGGCGGCGAGAACAGTTTGAAAGGCAGCGCCTGACGTCCCGGCCTCCGTATCGAACCGCGCCATATGTTCGAGCACCAGAGGCAGGCCGAGCCCGAGCAGGGCCTGCCGCTGTTCGGCAAACGTCGATGCATCGCACCAGAGCTGGGCGTGGAGGCCGACCGCTGCCATGGCCGGCGCGAGAGCAAAGAGATCATCAAAGCCCGCCGCGCCGGGGAAGCGGGTTGCGCCGCCCAGCAGATCCAGATGCACAAAGCGGAGGCCGACTATGCCGGCTGCCTTGAGTTGCGAAAGGTGTGTTTCGCTGGCCCCGGCAAAGGCCGTGCCGATACCGCGCAACGTCGTGGGCGCCGCTTCGATCGCCCTGATGATGACGCTGCAATCGTCGGCATAGACAGCCGGCTGAACCAGCACGGCGCGCGTCAAGCCGGTCTGGTCGAGCATCTGGCGATGCCGCGCTGCGTCAGCGTCCGGCAGCGGATAATGGGGCGGATGGATGAGGGGGAAGTCTGCTATGGACCCAAAAACATGGGTGTGGCAGTCGCAGGCGCCTTCCTGCGGCTTGCGGGAGGGCGCGTGGCTCGGCGGAAGAGTGACCCTCTCCATCAGGTCCGGGCCTCCAGCGGGGGTGACACGCCTTCGGGCAGAGGAAGCTCATGGGCGTTGAGCGTCATCGCGACCATGGAATAATAGCCGATGATGGCCGTCAACTCGATCACGCCGACGACGTCCCATCGGGCGAGGACCACTTGATAGGTCGGCTCGGAAACAAAGCGGTCGCGCAGCAATTCGATGGTGAAATCGTGGATGGCAGCGGCTTCTTCATCCATTTCGGCGGGGCGTTGGCCCTGCCGGATGGCGTCGATTATCGACATGTCCAGCGCAGCCTTGATGGCCTCCCGCTCATGGAGGTGCCACTCGACCTGACAATCCCAGTGGCGGGCCGTGACCAATATGGCCAGCTCGCTGAGCTGGGCCGGCAGGCTGGTGCGATAGCGCAGCAATTCGCCGAATTGCTGCCATTTGTCGGCCAGTTCCGGGCGGTGAATGGCAGCGCGCAGGGGGCCGACCAGCATACCGCGGGGGCCAGACACGACGGCGTCGTGAATGCGTCTCTGGTCGGGGGACATAGCGTCGGGCGTCAGAATTGGAATACGCGGCATGGGCGTTGCTCCGGTCAGGATTGAGAGGAGCCACCGGCGTCTGCCGGCGCATGGATGGCAAATTCAGCGAGGATTTCGGTCGTGTGTTCGCCGAGCAAAGGCGGATGCCGATCGCGCCGCAATTTTGCGTTGCGAAACCGCATGGGGCTGGCAATCAGATCGACACTGCCCGCCAGCGGATGGGGCATCTGCATTTTCATGCCGCGATGGATCACCTGCTCATCTTCGAGAACAGCGGGAATGGTATTGATCGGGCCACAGGGCACGCCGGCGGCATCAAGGCGCGCCAGCCAGTCTTTCATGTCGGCCTCGGCAAAGGCGGCGCGGATGATGTCGCCGAGCGCGAGACGATTGCGCACGCGGTCGGCATTGACGGCAAAGCGGGTGTCGTTCGCCAGCTCCGGTTGGCCGATCACCTCGCAGAACCTGGCGAATTGACCATCATTGCCGACAACGAGAACGAGATGTCCGTCGCGGCAGGGAAAGACATCTTGCGGCTGGATATTGGGGTGGGCATTGCCGGCGCGTTTTGGCGGCGTGCCGGAAACCAGATAATTCATGGCCTGATTGGCAAGGAAACCGACCTGCACATCGAGCATGGCTATGTCGACATGGTCGCCCTTGCCGGTCTCAGTGCGATGGGCCAGCGCGCCCAAAGTGGCGATGGCGGCGTACATGCCGGTCATGATGTCGACGATGGGTACGCCGACCTTTTCCGGGCCGCCGCCGGGCGCCCCGTCGGGCTCGCCGGTGACGCTCATCAGGCCACCCATAGCCTGGATCATGAAGTCGTAGGCCGGCTGGTCGCGACGCGGCCCGGTCTGGCCAAAGCCGGTGACCGAGCAATAGATGATATCGGGCTTGATGGCCTTAAGGTCGTCATAGCCCAGGCCGTAGCGGTCGAGCGTGTCGACCTTGAAATTCTCGATGACGATATCGCAGTGCCGGACCAGTTCGCGTACCACGCGCTGGCCTTCCGGCGTGGCAATATCGAGCGTGATCGAGCGCTTGCCGCGGTTGACCGAGAGAAAGTATCCCGCGTCGGTGGTGTCCTTGCCTTCAGCATCTTTCAGGAATGGCGGGCCCCAGCTGCGCGTATCGTCGCCGCGTCCCTGCCGTTCAACCTTGATGACGTCGGCGCCCAGATCAGCAAAAATCTGGCTGGCCCAAGGCCCGGCCATGATGCGGCTGAGATCGAGAACGCGGATATGGGAGAGCGGAGACTGGCTCATGCGGCGGCCTCGTCGCCAGGCAGGGTTGCGCGAGACGAGGCGCGCGCCGCAAAGCCTTCATACCATGCGGCAAGGCTCGGATAGGCGCTGCGCCAGTCGCGGTCGCTGAAGCGGAAATCGAGATAGCCCAGTGCGCAGCCGATGGCGATGTGGCCAACGCTGAAGGCGCTCTTGTCCAGATTTGGCGCTTCGGCTTCGAGAGCGTTCAGCCCGGCGGCGAGTTTCTGCTCGAAACCGGCCAGATAGGTGGGCGAAGGTGTGCCATTGGGGCGGGCGGCTTCATTGCGCAGCAGGAGCATCACATCGATCAGCCCGTCGCCCAGGGCCTGCCGCCGCAATGCAAGAATGCGGTTCGCAGTATCGGCGGGGAAGAGCCTGGCGCCATTATGCAGGCCATCGAGATATTCGCAGATGACCGGCGAATCATAGATCGCGCCATGCTCGGAGGTCAGCAGCACGGGGATTTTGCCGAGCGGATTATGCTGGAGAATTTGGGGGTTCACCTTGGCCATGGACGCGACGGCGCGGACGGTCTCGACCCGGTCGGTCAGGCCTGTCTCGTGCAGTACGATCATGACTTTGCGCACAAAGGGGGATCGGGGCGACCATAAGAGCTGCAAAATGTCCTCCGGCGGCATAATGAACTAAAAAACCAGTTATATAGCCTTATCGAGCCATGCCGCTGTGGTCAATGGTGGAACATGGCCCGGCCTTGCATTACGCTCCATCGCAAGTTCTCCGTCTTTCACCCCTCGGAATGGTCCATTTCTCATGAAATTTTCTGCCTGCATCGAATGGCTCTTTTCCGAGGCCAGTGATGAATTTGCCCAGCGTATTCACCTCTCCAAAGCGGCCGGGTTGGAGGCGGTGGAATTCTGGCGCTGGAGCACCAAGGATATCGACGCCATTGAAAAGGCTTTGCAGGAAACCGGCCTTGCGCTGACCGGCTTTGTTGCCGAGCCGATGATTGCGCTGACGGATCCGGCGAACAGGGACGCGTTTCTGGCCGGGCTCAGGCGATCAGTGGAGGTCGCGCAGCGGCTTGGCGCCGAAGTGCTGATTGCGCAGGCGGGCAATGACCTTGCGGGGCGGAGCCGGGAAGAGCAGCGCTTGGCGCTGGTCGGGACGCTGCGCGGGGCTGCCGGGATTTTGCAGGGCAGTGGCGTGCGCCTTGGTCTTGAGCCGCTGAATACGCTGATCGACCACAAGGGCTATTTCCTGTCCTCGACCAGCGAAGCGATTGATATTGTTGATGAAGTGGGGCGGCCGGAAATCGGGATTGTCTATGATCTTTATCATTCGGCGGTGATGGGCGAGCGGATCGAGACCGTGCTGGCCGGTCGCGTCGAGCATGTTTTCCATGCCCATGTGGCTGATCATCCCGGGCGCAACGAGCCGGGATCGGGTGAGGTCGATCTCGGTGCGCGGCTCGCCTGGCTTTTTGCCAATGGTTATGCGGGGCCGGTGGGGCTTGAATATAAGCCGCTTGGGTCGACGACTGAGGCATTGCCTGGCGTGCGTGCGGCGCTTGGCGGTTAGAAGGCCGAATTGTCCAAGGCGCATAGCACCAATGTGGGGCTGGCGCCGGGGCGCTAATTGACCTATTTGCGCATCAACAGGCCGGACCGCCCCGGAACCGGCTGGGTTGGAGGACTTCGATGTCAGCTCACACCCCTACGCGTCGCCTGACGACGCGCGATATTGCCGCCATGCGGCGGCGCGGCGAGGCCATCGCCATGCTCACAGCCTATGACGCGGTGACCGCCGCGCTGGTCGATATGGCCGGGGTCGATATGATCCTTGTGGGCGACAGTCTGGGCAATGTTGTACTCGGGCATGAAACGACGCTGCCGGTGACTCTTGACGACATGATCCGCCATGCGGCGGCGGTGAAGCGCGGGTCTTCCCATGCGCTGCTGGTCTGCGACATGCCGTTTGGTTCTGTGACTGACCCGGCGACGGCTTTAACCAATGCTGTGCGGGTGATGAAGGAAACCGGGGTCGAGGCGGTCAAGGTCGAGGGTGGCCTTGCCATGGTGCCGACCATCGAGGTGCTTGTGGCGCACGGCATTGCGGTCGTTGCGCATATCGGGTTGACGCCGCAGGCGGTGCATCAGATGGGCGGCTATTACATGCATGGCAAGGACGAGGCTTCGGCCGAACGGCTGCGCGAAGAGGCCAAAGCTCTTGAAAAGGCTGGTGCTTTTGCCATCGTGCTCGAATGCGTGACGCCGGCGCTGGCCGCGGAAATCACCCTCTCCCTCTCCATTCCGACCATCGGGATCGGCTCGGGCAGCGATTGCGCGGGACAGGTGCTGGTGGTCAATGATCTCATTGGTCTCAACACCAATCCGCCGCCGAGCTTTGCCCGGCCACGGGCCGATGTCGCTTCGATCATCAAGGCGGCTGTGGGCGAATATGTGGCCGAGACCAAGGCGGAACGCAAACCCATTCCTTTGCCGCGCCGGGCCGACTGAGCCATGGCTAAGGTATTGATTGCGCTGTCGGGTTCGATCTCGGCCTATAAGATTGCCGACGTGGTTTCAGAGCTCGGCAAGGCCGGGCATGAGGTGCAGTGCATCCTCAGCCGCAGTGCCGGCGAGTTTGTGAGCCCGCTGGTGCTGGAAACGCTGAGCGGGCGTCCGGCGCTGTCGGACCTGTTCGGGCCCGGCGTTTCCGGCACTGAGCATATCAATCTGGCGCGCTGGGCGGATCTGATGGTCTTTGCTCCGGCCAGCGCCAATATGCTGGCGCGGCTGGCGCTGGGGCTGGCGGATGACCTGCCTTCCACGGTGGCGCTGGCCACCGAGGCGCCGCTGCTGATTGCGCCGGCGATGAATACGGTGATGTGGGAAAAACCCATTGTGCAGCAACACCTTGCGACGCTGGTGGAGCGGGGCGCGCGGGTGGTGGACCCTGCCTCGGGCGTGCTGGCCTGTGGCGAGGTGGGCATGGGCAAGCTGGCGCCGGTGGCGGTGCTGGTAGCGGCCATCGAAGCGGCGGTGCGGTCGTCGGCTAACGATCTGGCAGGACAGCGTATTTTGATGACGGCGGGGCCGACGACGACGGCGATTGATGCGGTGCGCTATATCACCAATCATTCGACCGGGCGCATGGGCGCGGCCATGGCCGAGGAAGCGTTGCGGCGCGGGGCGGTGGTGGACTATGTGCTGGGGGTGGACAAGGGCGTGGTGCGCCCGGTGCCGCCGCGCGGCAGCGAGGATCGGTTTCACCTGATTGAAGTGCGGACCGCCGAGGAAATGGCGGCAGCCGCGCTGGAAAAACTGCCGCTGGCTCAAGGGGTTGTCGCCTCTGCGGCGGTGATGGATTATGCGGTTGCGACGCCTTCGGCCAACAAGCTCAAGCGGGCTACGGATGCGATTGCGCTTGATATGGTGCCCTCGGTGGATGTGCTGGGCTCGCTGAAAAAGGCGGCAAAAGGTCAATGGTTTCTGGGGTTTGCGGCAGAGACCGATGATGTCGAGGCCCATGGGTTGGGCAAGCTCAAGGCCAAGGGGCTCGACTTTCTCTTTGCCAATGAAGTGGCCAGGCTTGGCGCCGAAGGCCAGACCGGGTTTGCTGTCGGGACCAATGCGGGCGTGTTGCTGAAAGCGGATGGTTCACGCCATGAACTAAGCCTCAGCAGCAAGGCCGAGATCGCCAGACAGATCTGGGATATTGTCGTATGACATTGATTTTAAAGGACAAATCGACGCTTCGTGCGTGGCGCGCCGGATTGCCAGCGCGCGCGCGGCTGGGGTTTGTACCGACCATGGGCGCGCTGCATGATGGGCATATCAGCCTGATGCAGCAGGCGCGGGAAATGACGGATGTGACCATTGCCTCGATTTTCGTCAATCCGCTGCAATTCGGGCCCAATGAGGATCTGTCGCGCTATCCGCGGCCTATTGAGGCCGATATTGCCAGGCTCGAAGCGGCGGGGGTGGATGCGCTGTTCCTGCCATCGGTCGAGGACATGTATCCCTCGGGCGCCTCGACTTATGTCGAGGAATCAATGGTTTCGCTACCGATGTGTGGTGCAGTGCGGCCGGGACATTTTCGCGGTGTCGCGACGGTGGTGCTAAAACTCCTCAATCTGGTGCAGCCGCATGTGGCTGTGTTTGGACAAAAGGATGCGCAGCAATGCGCGGTAATCGAGCGCATGGTACGCGATCTCGATGTGCCCGTGGATATTGTGCGCGGTCCCATCGTGCGCGAGGCCGATGGCTTGGCGCTAAGCTCCCGTAATATCTATCTTTCTGCCGAGGATCGGGCAGCGGCGCCGCTGATCTACAAGAGCCTCCAGGCGGTCGAAGCGGCCTATCGGAACGGTGAAACCGATGCGGAAAAGCTGGCGGAAATCGGCCGGCAGACGCTGGCGGCGTCGGAGCGCATCTCGGTGCAATATTGGGATGTGCGCGACCCGGAAAGTCTTGGCGCCATTACAAAAATTGGCTCGCGTGGGGCGCTTCTCGCAATTGCCGCGTTTCTTGGCAAAACGCGGCTGATTGATAATTTGCTGTTGACGCCCAATCGCCCCTGAAGGGGAATTGGTTAGCAGACTGGTAACGTTCAGGCAGGCGCGAGGCTAGATTCGCCCATATAGCGCAGCGGGCGGATTTCATAGGAGCCGACGCCGGGATTGGCCACGGCCAATTTGCGGGCAAAGTCGAGCGCTTCATCCATGGTCTCGCAATCGGCGACATAGAAGCCGAGGAACTGTTCCTTGGTTTCGGCGAAGGGGCCATCGAGGACGACGGGGTCGCCCGAGGTCTTGCGCAGCGTCTTGGCCTCGGTGGTGTTTTGGAGGCGGACGACGGGACCGAGCTTGCCGCTGGCGGCCATGGGTGCCTGGACGGCCATGAGCCGTTCCATGCAGGCGGCGTCTTCCTCTTCGGTCCAGCGGGAGACTTCGGCTTCTTCGTTATAGCAGAGGATGGCGTAGAGCATCGGGGCCTCGGGGCGATCTGACTGTTTTGGCGCGGCAGACTATGCCGATGGCGGGCCATCGGCAATCACCGGCTGATTGCGCCGCGCAATGGTGAGCGTGGCCCCGATTGAGGCTGCCATGATGGCGGCCATGCCGGCGATCTGCCAGAGGCCAAGAGTTTCATTGAGAATGATGAGGCCGGAAAGCGCCGCCAGCGCGGGCTGGCCGGACATCAAAATGCCGAAGAGCCGCGCCGGGACATGGGGCAGGGCAAGCATGTCGAGGGCATAGGGGATGGCGCTCGAGAGCAGGGCCACGCCGAGGCCGAGCGGCAGGATGGCGGGGTCCAGCAGGGTGGTGCCTGCGGTGACGACGCCGAAAGGCAGGGCGATGATGGCGGCTGTGCTGACGCCGAGGGCGGCGATATGGGGACCGGCGCCGGTGCCGGCGCGCTGGCCGAAAATGATATAGCCGGCCCAGCAGGCGCCGGCGCAGAGGGCGAGGAGGATGCCGAGCGGGGCAATATCGCCACTAGTGCTGCTCCAGGGCAGCAGTGTGAGGAAGCCGATAACCGCCAGGGCGATCCAGAGGAAATCGAGCGGCTTGCGCGCGCCGAGCAAGGCGACGGTCAGCGGGCCGGTGAATTCAAGCGCCACGGCAATGCCGAGGGGGATGAGTTCGATGGCGGCGTAGAAAAAGAGGTTCATCGCCCCCATGGCGGCGCCATAGAGCAGCACGGCACGCCATTGTTTGCGATCAAGCCGATGCCGCCAGGGGCGGAAGATGGCCACGAGGATGAGTGCGGCGATGGTGAGGCGCAATGTGGTGGCGCCGCCTGCCCCGACCAGCGGGAAGAGCAGCTTGGCCAGGCCCGAGCCGGTGGCGGTGAAGGCCATGCCGGTAACGATGAGCAGGACGGGCAGAAGAACGGAAGTGGACCGCACGGAAGAGGGCTTTCGGGAAAGGCCTTAATGAAACAGGCCGGTGCCCGCCGAATCCTTATAGATCACCTCGGCCGCCTCAAGGAAGGTGGCGTCGAGCAGGCGGGCATTGATGCCCATGCTGGTGCGGCTCGCCTTGCGCGGATGCCAATGGGTGATGCAGCCGCAATTTGAACAGCGGTGAAAATCGACGTTTTTGCCATTCCAGGCATAGGTGCCGGTCGGAGCTGTGGCTTCGATGGTCACGTCGGCTAGTGGATAATAGGCCCAGAGCACGCCATAGCGCCGGCAGAGAGAACAATTGCAGTGGGTGATTTGGAGCGGGGTGGCGGGCAGGCGAAGCGAGACGGCGCCGCAATGGCAGGTGGCGGTGATGCCGTTCGCTTCAGACACGGGCCCCGCCTTCCGATCAGCAGAAATTTTGGAAGCCGATAAAGGTGCCCTTGTCGGGCTGGGTGAAGTGCTTGAGCACATAGCCGGTGGGCAGGCTGTTCTGGCCCGGCGCGATGTGACAGCGAACGCCTTCGGGCGTGCCCTGGCAGGAGTCGATCATGAAGCATTGCCCGGCCGTGGTTTCGCCCAGCTTGGTGCTGGCCATGGTGGGCTGCTGGCGGATGACCAGCGGATGGAGGCCGCGGACCCAGAGCGGGAAGGCGGTGGGCACGGCAATATCGGCGGCGTCAGCGCAATAGCCGCTGGTGGGATGGCGGATGCAGTTCTGCGCCGGAATGGCGTTGTTGGAGGCAACATTCTGGCCATTGAGCGGGGCGAGGACGACCGGCTCGCCGGTGGAGGAGCGGCCATCGAGCGCGCTGCCATTGGGCGAGAAGGTGGCGACGGGATTGCCGTCAAAACCGAGCAGATGGAGATTGCCGCCCTCGCTGCGCCAGCCATTGACCATCGAGAGCGGGCCCAGACAGCCCATGCTGGTGGCCCAGAGACCGAATGTGCCCGAACTGGTGGCCAGATTGACCCGGCACATGCCGGTGCCGCCATCGCCGGTGGTGACCTGCCAGGAGCCGGCATAGCGCGTGTCCTGCGCCTGGGCGGGGATGGCAAGAAGAGCAAACAGAACGGCCAAGAACCTGAAGCGCATGGAAATCCTCCCGCTGAGCGCCAAAACATTGCCGCAGACGCGATGATTCTGCGAGATGGGAAAACAGAGCGCGATTGACCCGACTCCGCGGCCCCTTTAGTCCTAGCTGCCGGAACAAAGGAGGAATCTCATGGAATATCGTTATCTGGGGCGTTCGGGGCTGAAGGTTTCGGTGCTGACCATGGGGACGATGACCTTTGGCGGCAGCGAAAAGATCGGCAATACCAGCCCGGCGGATGCGGCGCGGCAGGTGGATATGTGCCTTGATGCCGGGATCAATCTCTATGACACGGCCAATGTCTATAATGCCGGGGTGTCCGAGGAAATTCTGGGCGATGTGCTGAAGGAAAACGGGCGGCGGCAGAAGGCGCTGATCGCCACCAAGGTGCGGTTCAAGATGGGCGAGGGGCCCAATGAGATCGGCCTTTCGCGCCATCACATCATCGATCAGTGCAAGGCGAGCCTCAAGCGGCTCAAGACCGATGTGATCGACCTCTATCAGGTCCATGAATGGGACGGGCAGACGCCGATCGAAGAGACGATGGAAGCCCTCGATACGCTCGTGCGCCATGGGCATGTGCGCTATATCGGGTGCTCCAATTATTCCGGCTGGCATATCATGAAGGCGCTGATGGCGGCCGGGCAGCGTCATGGCGAACGCTTTGTGTCCCAGCAGATCCATTATTCGCTGCATAGCCGCGAAGCCGAATATGAACTGGTGCCCATCTCGCAGGACCAGGGGCTGGGCATGTTGATCTGGTCGCCGCTGGCGGGCGGGTTGCTCTCGGGCAAATATCGCCGCGACGGCGGGCCGGAGAGCGGGCGGCATGTGGGCGGGTTCCGCGAGCCGCCGGTTTATGACTGGGACAAGCTCTACGACATTGTCGATGTGCTGGTGGGCATTGCCCAAGAACGCGGCGTGTCCGGCGCGCAGGTGGCGCTGAGCTGGCTGCTGGAGCGGCCGGGGGTGACTTCGGTGGTGATCGGCGGGCGCAATGAAAAGCAGTTTGCCGACAATATCGCGGCGGCCAGTTTTGTGCTGAGCGATGAGGAGCGGGCGCGGCTTGATACGGTCAGCCGGCCGCCCTTGCTCTATCCCTATTGGCACCAATTGCTGAATGCGCCGGATCGGCTGGGCCCGATCGATCTCGACCTGATCGGTCCCAATGCGGAGGCGCAAAAGCGTGACTGATTTCCTGTTTGAGCCGCACGCGCCGGTGACCATTCCCATTGCCCGGGGCGGGCTTTTTGCCGTGCGGCGGGTCTATTGCGTGGGGCGCAATTATGCCGAGCATGTCAAGGAAATGGGCAATGATCTGCGCGATCCGCCCTTCTTCTTTTCCAAGCCCGCTGACGCCATTGTAGTGGGCGGGGCGGGGATCACGTATCCGCCGCAGACGGCGGATTTGCACCACGAGATCGAACTGGTGGTGGCCATCGGCAAGGACGGGCGGGACATCGCCGAAAGCGACGCGCTTGACCATGTCTATGGCTATGCCACCGGGCTCGACATGACGCGGCGCGATCTGCAGGCGGCGGCGAAGAAGGCCGGGCGGCCATGGGACATGGCCAAGGGGTTTGACCAGTCGGCGCCGATTGGAACGATTGAACCGGCGAGTGCCATCGGGCATCCGGCCAGCGGCGCGATCACGCTCAGCGTCAATGGCGTCGAGCGGCAGCGCGGTGACCTTGCCGAGCAGATCTGGAATGTCGCTGAAACCATTGCCTATCTCAGCAGCTTTGTGGCGCTCAATGCGGGCGACATTATCATGACCGGGACGCCGGCGGGGGTGGGGCCGGTGCAGCGCGGCGATGTGCTGGAGGGCGCGATTGCCGGGATTGGCTCGGTGCGGACGACGATAATCTGATGCCGGTCTGGTCCCCGCAACAGGACGCGGCGCTGATCGCGGTGTCCAACTGGCTCAAAGACAAGAACGGGCCGCAGGTGTTTCGCCTGTTCGGCTGGGCCGGCACGGGGAAATCAACGCTGGCGGTGCATCTGGCGCAGGATGTCCGCTCGGTCAAATACGCGGCCTTTACCGGCAAGGCGGCGCTGGTGATGCGCAAGCGGGGCTGCAAGGGCGCGCAGACCATCCATAGCCTCATCTATACGCTGGTGAGCGAGAAGGATGGCGAGCCGCGATTTGTGCTTGACCCGGAAAGTCCGGCGGCGGATGCGGACCTGATCGTCATCGATGAAGTCTCGATGGTGGATGAGGCGCTGGGGCGGGACCTTCTGAGCTTTGGGGTCAAGATCCTCGTGCTGGGCGATCCGTTCCAATTGCCGCCGGTGCAGGGGGCGGGGTTTTTCATCAATGAAGAGCCCGACGTGATGCTGACTGAAATTCACCGGCAGGCGGCGGACAATCCGATCATCCAGCTTTCCATGGCGGTGCGCGAGGGCGGCTATCTTGAACATGGCCGCTATGGGGAAAGCCTCGTGGTCGGGCGCGACAAGGTGGACCGCGAGGCGGTGATGCTGGCCGATCAGGTGCTGGTGGGGCGCAACAAGACGCGGCTGACCTATAATGACCGGCTGCGGGAATTGAAGGGCTTGCCGTTTCACGAGCCGGTGGTCGGCGACCGGATGGTGTGTTTGCGGAACAATCCGCGCAAGCGGCTGCTCAATGGGCAAATCTGGATCGTCACCGAGGCGACGCGGCGGACGAACGGGAAGTGGAGCCTGATGCTGGCCGATGATGAGGGCAAGGGCGAAGCAAAGGTTTTGACGCACAAGGCGTTTTTCTCGGGCGAGGAAGACGCGATGAGCTGGCCGGAGCGGCGGCAGTTTGACGAGTTCACCTTTGGCTATTGCCTCACCGTGCACAAGGCGCAGGGCAGTCAATGGGATTCGGTTTATCTGTTTGACGAGAGCTTTGTGTTCCGCGAGGAGCGGGCGCGCTGGCTTTATACGGGCATCACGCGGGCGGCCGAACAGATCACGGTGGTCTCGTGACGCTTTTGTCGGTGCGGCATGAAACGGTCTATCGCTATGCGCGGCCGGTGAAGTTTGGCGATCACCGGATGCTGGTGCGGCCACGCGACAGCGCCGAGCAGCGGCTCGATTCATTCAGTCTCAGCATTTCGCCCGAGCCCGAGAGCCTGCGCTGGATCCATGATGTGTTTGGCAATGGCATTGCCATAGCCAGCTTTTCCGGGACTTCGGAGGAATTGCGCATCGTGGCGCAGATGGTGCTCGACCATATCCATCATCCCGAGCCGCATTTCGAAATCGAAGGGCGGGCGCGGAACTATCCATTCGATTATGGCCAGAGCGACGCGGTGGACCTGGCGCCCAATATGGTGCGGCAATATCCCGATGAGCGCGAAGTGGACGACTGGGCCCGGCGCTTCGTCAATTCGGGCGGGGTGACGGAAACCAGCCATCTGCTGATGACGATGACGGCGGGGATCAGGGAAGAATTCAAATATCTGCGCCGGCATGATCCGGGCACGCAAAGGCCGGGACTGACGCTGGCCAGCGGGCAGGGGACGTGTCGCGACTTTGCGCTGCTGATGATCGAAGCGGTGCGCTCGCTCGGTTTTGCGGCGCGGTTTGTCACCGGCTATCTCTATTCGCCTTCGCGGGACGATGGCGAAAATCGCGGTGGCGGGGCGACCCATGCCTGGTGCCAGGTCTATCTGCCGGGGGCGGGCTGGGTGGAGTTTGACCCGACCAACGGGATTATCGGCACGCGCGACCTGATCCGGGTGGGCGTGGCGCGCGAGCCGCGGCAGGCGATCCCGATTTCGGGCACCTTTGTGGGCAAGAAGGACGATTATCTCGGGATGCAGGTCGACGTGGCGGTGAGCCGGGTGACCAGCCCGCAGGACAGCATGGGCTGAAGGGGATCAGGTCCGCGTGACGCTGACCGCGTCGGTGGTCCATTCCTGTGACGTATCGCCGTCCAGCGCCTCGCTCCAGACCTTCATGGGGCCGGGAATGACCTGACCATAAATGGTGGCAAAGGCGGTGTCGGCGGCGTCCCGGCCGCAGCCGATGCGCACCAGGCCATCGAGCGCGGCCATGCGGGTTGGGTCGAAAAGATACCAGCGATCGCCGAGCCATGCCTCGAAGACGGCGTGGAAATCCTGCGGTTCGAGCTGCCAGGCATAGCAGGAGACGAAGCGCGCCGGGATGCCCAGGGCGCGGCAGAATGTGATGCCGAGATGGGCGAAGTCGCGGCAGACGCCGGCGCGCATGGAAAAGGTGTCAGCGGCGGTGGTGGTGCTGTCGCTGGTGCCGAAGAGGTAGTCGACCTCGTCGTGAATCCAGTTGCAGATTTCGGTGACCCGATCAAAGCCAGGCGGCACATTGCCGAACTGGCGATTGGCAAAGCGCGCCAATTGATCCGAGGGGCAATAGCGCGAGGGATTGAGGAAGGGCAGGGTTTCGAGCGGCAGGCGCGCGACCGGGACTTCGGCAATGCTGCCCGGCTCGTCATGAACGGCGGTGAGTTCCACCTCGGCCTCATAGCGCAATTGCACATTGCCCGGAGACGCCGTCAGCCGCACATAGCGATTGCCGGTGTCGCTGGCGACGTTTTCATCGGCCGCCATATCGGGAGTAATGGTGAGCTTTTCGGAGAGGATGCGCTGGCGGCCGCCGGTCATGGCGCCGATATTGAAGATGAGCGTCGAGTCCGCGGTCAGCTCGTAGCCAATCTCGCAGCCGATGGAAAACCGCATGACATGTCCCGAAAAGTGGTTGTGCCTCGCTCAACACGCGGCGGGCAGCGAAGTTCCACGCGGAAATGGGCGCGCGGTTCTGGCGTGACGCCACGGAAAAGACAAACACGCCCTATCAGGTCGGGATTGAATGAAACACTGCCGCCAAGTCAGCCCAATTGCTGACATTTCCGGCAGCCGCAAAGCTTGCGCTCCATCTGAACATACTCCATCTTCGCGATAGAGTTTTTCTGAACAGACCGAGCCTGCAACCCGAAACGGAGGCGCTAATGCACCATGATACCCCCCTGATTTCCACAATCGTCGCGGGTCTGGTGCTGGCGTTTATTTTTGGCATGATTGCCAACCGGTTCAAGATGCCCCCGCTGGTGGGGTATCTGTTTGCCGGTATTCTGGTGGGGCCCTATACGCCCGGTTTTGTGGCGGATCAGGAGCTGGGCGCGGAGCTGGCCGAGCTGGGCGTGATCCTGCTGATGTTCGGCGTGGGCCTGCATTTCTCCCTCAAGGACCTGATGAGCGTGCGGGCGCTGGCCATTCCGGGCGCGGTGGCGCAGATCGGCTTTGCCACGCTGCTGGGCGCGGCCATGGGCCTGCTGCTGGGCTGGGATCTCTTCGGTTCGATCCTCTTTGGCCTTGCGCTCTCGGTGGCGTCGACCGTGGTGCTGCTCAAGGCGTTGCAGGACAGACGGCTGATTGAGAGCGAGCGGGGCCGCATCGCGGTGGGCTGGCTGATCGTGGAAGATCTGGCCATGGTGCTGGCGCTGGTTCTGGTGCCGGCCATTGCCAGCGCCAATGGCGCTGATACCGGCATCCACGATCCTTTCGTGTCCTTCGTCGAACGCGTGTTCAACACCCATCTCGACCTCTGGGGCGTCTTGGGCATTACCGTGATCAAGGTTGCCGCCTTTATCGGCTTCATGCTGGTGGTGGGGCGTCGCATCATTCCTTGGGCCCTGCATGGCACGGCCCATACGGGTAGCCGCGAACTGTTCCGCCTTGCCGTGCTGGCGATTGCGCTGGGCGTGGCGCTGGGTTCGGCGGTGTTGTTCGGGGTGTCGCTGGCGCTGGGCGCATTCTTTGCCGGCATGATCCTTTCTGAAAGCGAGCTGTCGCATCGGGCGGCCAATGAAACGCTGCCGCTGCGCGACGCTTTTGCGGTGCTGTTCTTTGTGTCGGTGGGCATGTTGTTCGACCCCTCGATCCTGGTTGAGCAGCCATTCCTGGTGCTGGCGACGGTGTTCATCATCGTGATCGGCAAGTCGCTGGCGGCGTTCGGCATCGTCTTGCTGTTCAAGCGACCCATCGGCACGGCGCTGACCATTTCGGCGTCGCTGGCGCAGATCGGCGAATTCTCGTTCATCCTTGCCAGCATGGGCGTGGCCTTTGCAATTCTGCCCCCCGAAGGGCAGGACCTGATCCTGGCCGGCGCGCTGATCTCCATCGTGCTCAACCCGGTGGTGTTCTGGGCGGTCGACATAATGAAGCCCCGGCTTGAGGCCAAGGCGGCGCGGCGCATGGGCGAACCCATCATTTCGCCGGAAGACCGCAAGGAGCCGGTTGCGGCGGCTTCTGGCCCGGCAACCACGGATGCACCGACACAGCCGGCAGTGGACCGGGGCGCGCCCGGCGCCGATGACGACACCGGCGAGCCGACGCATGAAACCGGGCACACGGTGCTGGTTGGCTATGGGCAGGTGGGCCGCATCGTGGCCGCCGGCATCAAGGCCGATGACGGCACCGTGGTGGTGATCGAAGACAGCGACCATGACGTGGCTGCCGCGCGGGCGGCGGGCTTTGAGGTGGTCTTTGGCAATGCTGCTGCCGAGGATGTGTTGCGGCTCGCTAATCTCGGCGCGGCGCGCAACCTGCTGATTGCCATTTCCAATGGCTATGAGGCCGGTTCGGTCTGCGAAAGCGGGCGCAAGCTCAATCCCGATATTGCCATCATCGTGCGGGCCTATTCGGAGGAAGAGGAAAACTTCCTGCGCGGGCTGGGCGCCACCACCGTCATTCGCGGCGAGCGCGAAATCGGCAAGGGTATCCTGACCTATCTGCGCAGTGACGAAGGCAAGGCGACGATAAAGGCAGTCGAGCCGGTGCTGCCGGCGGCGGAGAATATCCTCGCCAAGGCCGCCATGAGTGAAGCTGTGCGCAGTGAAGGCGACAGCGCTGTGGAAGCGGCGCCTGCCGTGGTTGAGCCGGTGGCGGAAGCGCCGGTCGTTAAAGCCGAACCAGTGGTCGAGGTGCCTGTGACGGAGGCCGAACTGGTCGCCGAGGTGCCGATCGTCGAGGCGGAGCTTGTTGACGACGCTGTCGTGGTGGAAGCCGAGCCGGTGGCTGAGATTCCGGTGGTCGAGGCCACAATCGAAGACGAAACCGTCATTATCCTGCCCGCCGCCGATCCAGCCGAAAGTGCTTTGGAAGTTCCCCCGGCCCATGTAGAGACCATCGAGCCAGCGGTGGTGGACGAGGCCGGGACGATCGAGGGCTCGACGGAAGAGGCAAAGCCGGCGGACGAGCCCGAAGCCGCGCCACCGGCAGAGGACGCTATTGTTGTCGAGGATGAAAACAAGGTGCCGACAGTCAAGCCGGAACCGAAGGACTGACGGGGGTAAGAGCAGGCCATGATCTCGCAGAAGGCGAAATATGCCTTGCGCGCGCTGGTATCGCTGGCGCGCGCGGGGAAGGGTGAAACCCGCATGATCGGGGAAATTTCACGAGATCAGGCCATTCCGAAAAAATTCCTCGAACAGATCCTGCTTGAACTCAAACGAGCCGGATATGTCGCCAGCCGGCGCGGGCGCATGGGCGGCTATGAGCTGGTGAAGCCTGCCGAAACCATCATGTTTGGCGAAGTGCTGCGGCTGATCGACGGCCCGATTGCGCCACTGCCCTGCCTCTCCAAGATCGCCTATCGCAAATGCGAAGACTGCAAGGACGAGGGCGCCTGCGAAATCCGCCATGTGTTCGAGCGGGTGACGCTGGCGACACGCGCGGTGCTGGATCAGACGACATTGGCGGATTCACTGCGGCTGGAAGATTTGCCGGTCTGATCATCGGCCCGCAGGGCAAAATCGCTCCAGTGGAGCGATTTTAGATGAGCAGGCCATGAGGGCTATGCCCGAATGGCCCAGAAGTCCCGCAAGCACGATGCTCATTTCCCTATGGGAAGAGGTAGAATGAGTTTGCCGGAGGTTCGTGCCATTCGAGCATAGCTCTCATGGCCTTCTTGCTTTCAAAGGCTCCACCGGAGCCTTTGATCTGCTGCGCAGACCAGCTGCGAAGCTATCCAAACACCACGGTCTTTTTGCCGTTGAGCATGACCCGGCTTTCGAGGTGCAGCTTTACGGCGCGGGCGAGGACGCGGGATTCGATGTCGCGGCCGGCGGCGACGAGATCGTCCGGGCTCATGGCATGAGTGACGCGGGCGGTTTCCTGCTCGATGATCGGGCCTTCATCGAGATCGGGCGTCACATAATGGGCGGTGGCGCCGATGATCTTGACGCCGCGCTCGTGGGCTTGATGGTAGGGCTTGGCGCCCTTGAAGCTGGGCAGGAATGAGTGATGGATATTGATCACCTGCCCGAAAAGGCGGGTGGAGAGATTGTCGCTCAGCACCTGCATGTAGCGGGCGAGGACGACCAGATCAGCGCCGGTGGATTTGACGATATCGAGCACCTGCTGCTCCTGCGCGGCCTTGGTGTCCTTCGTGACCGGCAGATAGTGGAAGGGCACGCCGGCGTCTTCGGCGATTTTCCTTGTGTCTTCGTGATTGGAGATAATCGCGGCGACCTCGGCATCGAGCCAGCCGACGCGGATCTGATAGAGCAGGTGCAGCAGGGTATGGTCGAATTTGGAGACCATGATGACGATGCGGCGGCGACGGCTCTGATCGGCCAGCGCGGTCTTCATGTCGAAGCGCTCGATGGGCGACTTCAGCGCCTTTTCGATGGTTTCGCGGCTGACGCCTTCGGGCGCGGCAAAGGCCAGGCGCATGAAGAAGCGGCCGGTTTCCTGGTCCCAGAACTGGTTGCTCTCGGCAATATTGGCCTTGAGTGCGGCAAGCTCGGTGGTGACGGCGGCGACAATGCCGGGCCGGTCAGTGCAGGAGAGGGTCAGAACGAAATTGGCCGAGGACAAGGCGGGCCTCCGTGGAACAGGTCGGTCAGCGGTATCAATGGGTTGAGCGCTGCCGTCAAGCCCGGGCGGCGTGGATGGTTGAAGGCTGACACAAACAGAAAAGGGCTGCCCTGGCGGACAGCCCTTCCTGAGCTTGCGGCCTCGAGGGCCGGGAGGGGTGCTGGCTAGCCGAGATCACTCCCGTTCAGCGCACCAAAACCCAGACCTTCTTCGAGAACCAAAACCTCAATAGACACTGGATCACCTCCTTTGCATTGGTTGAACATGAGGCAAGTGTGCGCGCGTTTTTCGGATGTGTAAAGTCACGAAAAAATGGGCACAGGGACAGCAGTTCAGCTGTGCCTAGCAAATTTTAATTTTGATAGGCATAATGTGCCAAGCAAAAGTTGAAAGTGCTAGGCATGACCTTACTCAGCGGCATCGCAATGAGTGCCTATACCGATCTAGTACGTCTATTAAGGGACGATGCGATATCGGGCGCAGAGGGCACGCCAACCCTAAAACAGCGCGGTGACAAAGCCTATTGGTATGCCGCGCGCCGCGTCGGCTCGGGAATGCGTTTCTCCTACATTGGCGAAGATAGCGACGATACACGCGCCCGTATCGAGCGTCTGGAAGAACTGCAGGCGACAGCGAAAGAGCGGCAAGCTGAGCGGTCGCGGCTGGTGCGATTGCTGCGCGCGGAGGGCCTGACGCCGACGGACCGGGCGACCGGCTCGATCCTCTCCGCCATGGCCGATGCAGGGACATTCCGCCTTGGGGGCACCATGGTCGGCACCAACGCCTTCCGGCTCTATGAGGGCGAACTTGGCATCCGCCTGCCGCTGGGGGGTATGGCAAATACCGGCGATATCGACATCGCCCAGTTTGAAAAGCTCAGCATTGCGTTGGAGGATCAGGTTGACCCGGGTCTGGCCGAGACCTTTTCAGCGTTGAAATTCGCGCCTTTGCCGGGACTGGGTCCGGGGCGTACCTGGCGCTGGGAGCAGGGCGGCAGTGGTCAATTGGTCGAATTTCTCACGCCTGCATTCGGCGAAGAGACTATCCGCGACCTCCCGGCGCTGGGCGTCAATGCGCAGGCATTGAACTATCTCAATTTCCTGATCGCAGAGCCGATCCATGCTGCGGCTATTTACCGGTCCGGCATTCTGGTGCAGGTGCCGCGTCCGGAGCGATTTGCGATCCACAAGCTGATCGTGGCTGACCGGCGACGCGATGGCGCGGGCAGCTTGAAATCGTCAAAGGACCGCGAACAGGCAGCATTCCTGATCGAGGCTCTGGCCGAAGATCGCCCGGACGATCTGCGGCAGGCCTATGCAGCCGCGATTGATGTCGGGCCGCGCTGGCGCGAACACATTGCCGGTTCGCTCAAGCGTATGCCCGAGACGGTGCAGATCCTGAACGCACTCTAGGCCTTGGCCTTTTTCGGCCTGGAGCGCAGTTGCAGGATGGTGGCGGCGAGGACGCCCAGGGCGACGATGCCGATGATGATGGTGGCCAGCGCGTTGACGTCGGGGGAGACGCCGAGGCGGACTTTACTGAAGATCACCATGGGCAGGGTGGAGGAGCCGGGGCCGGAGACGAAGCTGGCGATGACCAGATCGTCGAGCGAGAGGGTGAAGCCCAGCAGCCAGCCCGAGATCAGCGCCGGGGCGATGATGGGCAGGGTGATGTCGAAAAAGGTGCGCAGGGGCGAGGCGCCGAGGTCCATGGCGGCTTCTTCGAGGCTCCGGTCAAAATCGGATAGGCGCGACTGCACGACGACGCAGACATAGGCGGTGCAGAAGGTGGCGTGGGCGATGATGATGGTCATCATGCCGCGGCCGCGCGGCCAGCCGAGCAGACTTTCCATGGCCACGAAGAGCAGCAGCAGCGAGAGGCCGGTGATCACGTCCGGCATGACCAGCGGGGCCGAGACCATGCCGGAAAAGGCGGTGCGGCCCCGAAAGCGCCGGAAGCGGACAAGCGCCACGGCGGCCAATGTGCCGAGCACGAGGGCAATAGTGGCGGCGATGGCGGCGATCTGGAGGCTGAGGATAGCGGCGCTGATCAGCTGCGGATCGCGGAAGAGTTCGCCATACCATTTGACCGAGAAACCGGACCAGACGGTGACCAGCCTGTTCTCGTTGAAGGAGAAGATGACGAGGCTGACAATGGGTGCGTAGAGGAAGGAAAAGCCCAGGGCAGCGATGATGGGGAGAAACCAGCCACGACGGAACATGCTATCTCTCCACCACGGCGTTTTGCGCGCGCTGCAACAGCATGATGGGCACGACGACCACCACCAGCATAGCCATGGCCACGGCGGCCGCACGGGGCCAGTTGGCATTGGTGAAGAACTCGTCCCAGAGGACGCGGCCGATCATCAGCGTGCCCGGCCCACCCAATAGCGAGGGAATGACAAATTCGCCAATGGCCGGGATGAAGACCAGCATGGAGCCGGCGATGATGCCGGGCAGCGAGAGCGGCAGGGTGACGAAGAGGAAGGTGTGGATGGGCCTTGCGCCCAGATCCGCCGAGGCCTCGAACAGCGAGACGTCGAGCTTCACCAGCGTCGTATAGAGCGGCAGGATCATGAAGGGCAGGTAGGTGTAAACAATGCCTACATAGACGGCGAAATCGGTCTGCATCATCACCAAAGGCTCGATGCCGAAGAGGCCGAGGAACTGGTTGATGACGCCATTGCCGCGCATGAAGCCGGTGAGCGCATAGACGCGCAGCAGAAACGAGGTGAAGAAGGGCAGGATCACCAGCATCAGCAAGATATTGCGCCAGCGATCAGGCGCGCGGGCGATAGCATAGGCCATCGGGTAGCCGATGATCAGCGTGAAAATGGTGGCGATGGCCGCGATGCGGATGGAGGAAAGATAGGCCGCCACATAGAGATTGTCAGTGAAGATGCGGACATAGTTGGAGAGGTGCAGCGTGAGCTGGACCGTGCCCTCTTCCGTGGTCAGCAGCGGCGAATAGGGCGGGCGGCCGAACTGCTTGGTGGTCAGCGAAATGCCAAAGACCACGGCAAGCGGCACGACGAAGAAAATCAGCAGCCAGAGGACGGGCGCAAGGAGCACCAGGGCGCGGCCGGTAATGCCGACCTTGGCCAGGCGACGCTCGACGGCGTTCCAGGGGCGCAGGCGGCGCGGGGGCGGAATGGTGGGGTCGTGGAGCGCGGTCATACCGTCAGCACCGAACCGGCATTGTCATTCCAGGTGATATAGACTTTCTCTTCCCAGGTGATGGCATCGGGATTGCCGCGCACCGAATTGGTCTGGCTGACCCGGATGCGTTTGCCGCTGGGCAGCGCCACCTGATAGAGCGAGATATCGCCCAGATAGGCGATTTCCTCGACGACGCCCGTGGCCACATTGGCATTGTGCGGATTGTCGGGCTTCTCGCGCGAGAGCGACATTTTTTCGGGGCGGATAGCCCACCAGAGCAATTGCTCGGGCGCGCAATCGACGCCGTGGCCGACATAGATATCGCAGCCCAGCTCGTCCGAGCGAATGCGGATATGATCGGATTCATCCTCGGTGACGATGCCTTCGACCATATTGGCAGAGCCGATAAAGCCGGCAACGAAACGCGAATTGGGGAACTCGTAAATGTCGGTGGGCTCGCCGATCATGGCGATTTCACCCTGGTTCATCACGCCGATGCGGGTAGCGAGCGTCATCGCCTCTTCCTGATCGTGGGTGACGACGATGAAGGTGACGCCGAGGCTTTCCTGGATCTTCACCAGTTCGAACTGTGTTTCCTCGCGCAGCTTCTTGTCGAGCGCGCCAAGGGGCTCGTCGAGCAGCAGCAGTTTCGGTCGCTTGGCGAGGGCGCGGGCAAGGGCAACGCGCTGGCGCTGGCCGCCCGAGAGCTGATGGGGGCGGCGCTTGCCGTAGTCCTGCAATTTGACCAGCGTGAGGAGTTCGGCGACGCGATCATTGATCTCGGCGCGGGGCAGATGATCGCGCTTGAGGCCATAGGCAATATTCTGCTCGACAGACATATGCGGGAAGAGCGCATAGGACTGGAACATCATGTTGACGGGCCGGTTGTAGGGCGGCACGTCGGTCATGTCCTGACCGTCGATTTCGATCGTGCCCGAGGTTGGCGTTTCAAAGCCGGCCAACATACGCAGCAGCGTCGACTTGCCCGAGCCCGAGCCACCCAGCAGACAGAAGAGTTCGGAGCGGTAGATGTCGAGCGACACATCATGGACTGCCGACACGTCGCCAAATTTCTTCGTGACATTGCGGATGCGCACGAAAGGCTTGTTCTTGCCCGGATCGCGCCAAGGGCGGGTGTCGATTGCCAGCTGCTGCGGCTTCTTGGCCATTTGCGCTCTCTGTCGGAAAGATGAAGGGGCGGCTGACGCCGCCCCTATTGCAAAAATTACTGGCCCGTTTTGATGCGGGTCCAGGTGCGGGTCAAGCTCTCTTCGAAATCGGGCGAATGGGCCTTCATGGTGAAGCCGGCCGCCAGGGTTTCGGCAGAGGGATAGATCGAGGGGTTGGACTTGACCTCTTCATCGACAAATTCGAGCGAAGCGGGGTTGGGATTGGCGTAGAACACCGCATTGGTGATGTCGGCCACAACCTTGGGCTGCAGGATGTAATCGATGAACTTGTGGGCATTGCCGGGATGGGGTGCATCGACGGGAATGGCCAGGAAGTCATAGAGGGTCGGCGCGCCTTCGGAGGGGATGAGATAGGAAATCTCGGTGCCTTCGGCGGCGTTGTCGGCGGCGATGAACATGTCGCCCGAATAGCCCATGGCGAGGCAGATTTCGCCATTGCCCAGATCGTCAATATACTGGCTCGAATGGAAATAGCGGATCGAGGGCTTGATGGAATTCATCAGTTCCTCGGCCTTGGCCAGATCATCAGCGCTTTCCGAATTGGGATCGAGGCCGAGATAGTGCAGCGCCGCGCCGGTGACTTCGGAGGGGCTGTCCATGACGGCGACGCCGCAGGAGGCCAGCTTGGCAACGGTTTCCGGATCAAAGAGCAGGTCCCAGCTGGTGGGCGCCTCGTCGGTGCCCAGCGCTTCGGCGACCTTGGCCTTGTTGTAGCCGAGGCCAATGGTGTTCTGCATATAGGGAATGCCA
>JAEYTY010000027.1 GCA_023433775.1 Pseudomonadota bacterium
GGTGATGTCAGAGACTTGTAGAAGCGCGGTCGTCATGCGGCTGCACCTCCCAGATAGGCTTCGACAACCGTCTTGTCGGCGCGGACGTCTTCCGGCAGGCCCTCGGCGATGACCTTGCCTGCCGCCATGACCACGACCTTGTCACACAAGGACATGATGAAATCCATGTTGTGTTCGATGACCAGAAAGGTCATGCCCCTCTGATTGAGCTCGACGATGCGATTCACGATCGTGTCGAGAAGCGCGGGATTGACGCCAGCGCCAGGCTCGTCGAGCAGGATGATCGCCGGATCCGCCATCAGCGCGCGGGCGAGCTCCACAAGCTTCTGCTGGCCGCCAGAAATGGCCCCCGCAAGCTGCCGCTCAACCTTGGTCAGACCGCAGAATTCGATGATGGCACGCGCCTTCTCAAGGTTCTTCTTCTCTTCCCTGGCAACAGCGCCGGGGCGCAGCCACGTATTCCAGAAGCGTTCGCCAAGCTGGGCTGGCGGAACGAGCATGACGTTCTCCAGTACGGTCATGCCGCCGAACGGGCGCGGGATCTGGAATGTGCGCGCAAGGCCTTTTGAGAATACTTTGTGCGGCGGAAGGCCGTCGATCCGTTGGTCGTCCAGACGGATCTCGCCACTGTCAACACCAAGCTCACCGGCGACAGCGTTGAACAGCGTCGTCTTGCCCGCTCCGTTGGGGCCGATAAGGCCGGTTATCTTGCCCGGTTCTGCGCTGAAGCTTACACCATCTACAGCGCGCACAGCGTTGAAGCTTCGCACTGCATTTCGGATGTCGAGGCGACCGGATCTCCTCTTGCCGCCAGGCGACAAGGCGTCAATGCTCATACTGTTCCTCTTTTATGTTCCTTGACTGCAGACACTAAAGCTGATCTTTTGATCAAACAAGATGCATGGAGAAAAAATGTCGGATAAAACGCGGTGGACGATCAGCTCCGGTTCTAGGTTCGAGGAAATGGCCGGATACTCCCGGGCCGTCGTGGAGGACCCGTGGGTGTTCGTGTCAGGCACCGCCGGATATGATTTTGCAGGCGGCGGCACGATCTCGAGCGATCCTGCCGAGCAGACCCGCCAATGTCTGAAGACGATCGCAGCAACGCTTGAGAAGGCTGGCTCGTCACTTTCGGATATCGTGCGCGTTCGCGTCTATGTCGCCAGCCGCGAGGATGTGATGGCGGTGTCCAAGGTGCTTGGCGAGACCTTCTCCGACCCGCGCCCCACCAACACGACCATCATCTGCGGCTTTGCCATGGAAGAAATGAAGGTCGAACTTGAGGTGACGGCGCTCAAGCAGAAGCCCGCCTGATTTAGCGGGCTGTTTGCGCTGAGGCACAACGTGCCTCAGCTACCATTGAGCACCTTCAGTAGGTCCGTCAGGACGGACCCAATATGAAGTTTAAGAAGTTCCGCTGCCTCATCGGAACGGCGGGCCTTGATCAGGCGGATCATCTCAGCATGTTCTGACATCGCCTTTTCCATGGCCGCCTGGCTTGAAAGCTGGAGGCGGGTGTAACGGTCGCTGGTCTGCAGCAGGGACGCGACAATCTGCTGGCTCTTCGGCATCGTTGCGCGATGGTAAATCGCCATATGCAGTTCGGCGTTCAGGCGGCCGTAATTATCCCTTTGACCCGCTGTAATTGCCTTTACGTAATTGTCTTGGCGCATATCGAGCGCGGAAAGATCAGCTTCATCGAGAAGCGGAGCAGACGCCAGCAGCAGACGCGGCTCGAGGATCATGCGGAGATCGAAGACGTCATCGATCTCCTCGCGCGAAATCTCCGAGACCACCGCTCCCCGCTGCGGCAGGATCTTGACCAACCCCTCGGCTTCGAGTTGAAAAAGCACTTCACGCACCGGGATGCGGCTCACGCCATAAGCCTCTGCAAGCGCATCCTGCCTCAGCTGCGACCCGCTAGCGTATTGCCCGGACAAGATCGCTTGGCGGATCTCATCCAGAAGCGCCCCGGACAACGTCTTGTGCTTCAGTTTCGTCACCATCTTCCAACTTCCAAAACGTCAGAAACCGCTTGACACTCAAAATGTATAAAATCTACATTATACTCGTACTGCCGCAATGACAACGCTCAAGCTTGAGGACGAGAGATGAAAGCCAGTATCTTTTCAGGAGTTGTTCCGGCGCTGATGACGCCCTGCACTACCGACCGGAAGCCGGACTTCGACGCGCTCGTCACCAAGGCCAAGGAACTCATCGCAGCCGGCATGTCGGCCGTCGTTTATTGCGGCTCGATGGGTGACTGGCCGCTCCTGACTGATGCGCAGCGCATGGAGGGCGTAGAGCGGCTGGTGCAGGCCGGCATCCCCGTCATCGTGGGCACCGGCGCCATCAACTCGGCCTCCGCAGTGGCACTCGCAGCACACGCCCAGAAAGTTGGCGCACAAGGCTTGATGGTCATTCCCCGTGTTCTGTCGCGCGGATCCGTCATTTCGGCACAAAAGGCCCATTTCAAAGCGATCCTTTCCGCCGCGCCCGATCTGCCCGCCGTCATCTACAACAGTCCCTATTACGGCTTTGCCACCCGTGCTGACCTTTTCTTTGCGCTTCGCGCGGAGCACCCGAACCTCGTAGGTTTCAAGGAATTCGGCGGACCGGCAGACATGCGTTATGCGGCCGAAAACATCACCAGCCGGGACGATGACGTCAGCTTGATGATCGGCGTCGATACCGCAGTCTATCACGGCTATGTCAATTGCGGGGCTACCGGTGCCATCACCGGCATCGGCAACGTGCTGCCAAAGGAAGTTCTGCACCTCTGCAACCTGGCGAAGGGCGCTGCCGGCGGCGATGCCGATGCACGGCTGCGGGCAAAGGAGTTAGAAGAAGCACTCGGTGTGCTGTCCTCCTTCGATGAAGGTCCGGATCTAGTTCTCTACTTCAAGCACATGATGGTGCTGAAGGGTAACCCGGAATACGCCCTCAACTTTACCGAAACGGATGTCCTGAGCGACAGCCAGCGCGGCTATGTCGAAGCGCAGTTGAAGCTCTTCGATACCTGGTATGCCGACTGGAGCAAGTTGCCCGGAGCGGTGCAGAAATATAAGGCTTGACGTACCGCTGAAGCTCTCGCGGCGCGGCGCCTGCAGGTCACTGTCGCGCCCGCCTCACGAGACGAGCATGTGGGCAAACAGCCCGACAACCAGGCCCGACACAAACAGCGCTCCACCCACCATATACAATGGCGATTTCGGAGCACTGCGTTGACCGGGATCGACTGCGCCTGAAGTCTCGGCTTCCTTGGCCGTAACCAAGGGAGCCTTCAGTTCCTCCGCGGGGAGCTCGGTAATAGGCTTCGCCGGTTTCGGCCTATAAACCTTAATCTGATGGACGGTGCTCTCGTCGAACTTCACCGTGAAGTTGATGCTGCGCGCATTCTGCAAAGTGTCAGCCACCTGCCGTGCCGCAGCCACCTCATCATTTGCCTCCACAAGCGAGGTCTGCGTCACAAGATAATAAGGCATCTGCTCTCCGTCCCTGAC
>JAEYTY010000039.1 GCA_023433775.1 Pseudomonadota bacterium
GCCTTCTGGCGAGCCTTCTTCTCAGAGGGCTTCTCGTAATAGTTGCGCAGCTTCATTTCGCGGAAGACGCCTTCGCGCTGCAGCTTCTTCTTCAGTGCGCGCAGCGCCTGGTCAACATTGTTATCGCGAACGACTACTTGCAAAGGTCAACCGCCCTTTCAAAGCTAAGCAATTTGTTTGGATGAAAGCGAAACGGCCAAAATAACCATTCCGCCGACCAGCCGAGCCGGTCACCGTGGCGGGGTCTATAGCCCAAGAATCCCTGCCTGTCCACACTCAGCCCAAGGAAAATTGCGGCATCTTGCCCCTTTGCACCACTGCCTTTACCACTCGGGGACCTTTCTAGGAGACCGTTATGTACCAGCCCCTCGTCTTCCTGCCCGGCCTGATCTGCGATGCGCGGCTCTGGCGCGACATCATCGACGGGCTTGCCGACAGCGTCGCGCCCATGGTTGCCGACCTCCGGCTGGACAACTCGATTGCTGCCATGGCCCGGCGAACCCTTGCCGCTGCGCCGCCCCGCTTCGCCCTGGCGGGCCTTTCCATGGGCGGCTATGTCGCTCTGGAAATCATGCGGCAGGCGCCCGAGCGCGTTACGCATCTGGCCCTGTTCGACACCTCCGCCCGCGCCGATACGGAAGAGCGCAAGGAGACACGCCGCAAAGGCATCGAAATGATCGGCCAGGGCAAGTTCATCGGCGTTTCGAGCGGGTTGCTCGGCAGCCTTGTCGCCCCGCATCGCCTCGGCACGGCGCTGGCCGACGAGGTTCAGGCCATGTCCGAACGGGTCGGCCCCGAGGCCTATATCCGCCAGCAGCAGGCCATTATGGGCCGGGCCGACTCGCTGCCATTGCTCAAGGACATCGCTGTCCCCACACTGGTCGGCGTCGGCGCCCTCGACAAGATGACGCCGCCAGAACTTGCCGAAGAAATGGCGGCAGGCATTCCCGGCGCCAAACTGGCCAAATTCCCGGACGCGGCGCATTTGCCGACCATGGAAACGCCGGCGCCCGTTATAGCCGCCATGCGGGAATGGCTGGCGCGCTAAATCCGGCGCGTAATGCGATTGATGTGCCCCATCTTCCGCCCCGGCCGCGCTTCGGCCTTGCCATAAAGATGGGGCTGGGTATCGCCATCAATGCCGCCCGGCACGATATCGACCTCGTCGCTGATCAGGTTCTGCATGACCACATCGGCCATGCGCGCCGGATCGCCCAGCGGCCAGCCCGCGACGGCGCGGATATGCTGCTCGAACTGGTCGGTGAGGCACACTGCGTCGGTCCAGTGCCCTGAATTGTGCACACGCGGCGCGATCTCGTTGACCAGCAGCGATGGGCGCTCGCCGGGCGGCACGAAGAACTCAACACCCAGCACACCGACATAATCGAGCGCCACAACGATGACCTTGGCCAGCATGGCCGCGTGTTTTTCAACGCCCGGCGGAATGCTGGCGGGAACGGTGGAGGTATAGAGAATGTGGTCGCGGTGGACATTCTCCGCCGCATCAAAGGCCCGCACACTGCCATCGGCGCCACGCGCCACGACAACCGAAATTTCCTTTTCAAAGGGCACGAAGCCCTCGAGCACCAGTGGATGGGGCGCCAGCGCCGCAAAGGCGGCTTCGAGATCGGCATCGCTCCGCAGCACGCGCTGGCCCTTGCCGTCATAACCCAGCCGCGTGGTCTTGAGCACGGCGGGCAGGCCAAGCTCGGCCACGGCGGATTTGAGATCATCAAGGCTGTGCACCGCCCGGTAAGGCGCCACCGGAATATTCTTGCCCGAGAGAAAACCCTTTTCGGCCAGCCGGTCCTGTGAAATGGCCAGCGCATTGGCGCCCGGACGCAGCGGCTTCAGCCCGGCCAGCAATTCGGCTGTCGCCGCAGGCACGTTTTCGAATTCATAGGTGATGACATCGACCTGCGCCGCAAAAGCCTTCAGCGCCTCCGCATCATCATAAGCGGCAACGGTCTTGAGCGGCGTCACGTCAAAGGCCGGGCTGGCCGGATCGGGACAGTAGATGTGGCTCTTGAGGCCCAGCCGGGAAGCTGCCAGCGCCAACATGCGCCCCAATTGGCCTCCGCCCAGAATGCCGATGGTGGAGCCGGGGGGCAGCGAGGAAATCTTTTCGGACAAGGCTCTACTCGGTGTCTGTCGGAAATTGCGCAACGGCTTCGGTCTGGCGCGTCCGATGCGCTTCCAGCCGCTCGGCCAGGTCATCATCGCTGAGCGCCAGCACGGCGGCGGCTAGGAGCGCCGCATTGATCGCCCCCGGCTCACCAATGGCCAGCGTGCCCACCGGAATGCCGCCCGGCATCTGCACGATGGAGTAAAGGCTATCCATGCCGCTCAGCGCCTTGGAGCGTACCGGCACGCCGAACACGGGCAGCGTCGTCATCGCGGCAATCATGCCCGGCAGGTGCGCGGCGCCGCCGGCGCCGGCGATGATCACCTTGATCCCCTCGGCTTTGGCATTGGTGGCAAAATCCACCATGCGCTCGGGCGTGCGATGGGCGGATACGATCCGCGCCTCATATTCGACTTCGAGATTTTCGAGGGTTTCGGCGGCCAGCCGCATGGTGGGCCAGTCCGATTGGCTGCCCATGACGATGGCGACCGGTGGCTTGAGCATGACTTGTCCCCTGTCCGCCCTGCAAAGCGCGCAATTAGCCTAGTTTGCGGCGCAACTCAAGGCGCGCTCAGGCGATGATGTCGGGCAGGAGAATGTTTTCGAGCTGAACGATCCGGTCCTTGAGCGTCAGCTTGCGCTTCTTGAGGCGCTGCACCAGCATCTTGTCGGCGAAATGGGACTGAACCAATGTTTCGATGGCCGCGTCGAGGTCGGCATGTTCCTGGCGTTTGGTCGCCAGCTCGAGACCCAATTGGGCCTCCTGTTGCTTGGTCAGCTGCAGCATGGAAAAACCCGGTCGATAAAGCGCACGAGATACCTCTGGTTAACCGATCACGCGGTGTTTTGCACCCGTTTTCCAATCGTGAACGCTTCTGCGTCGACAAAGCATGAAATATTTGTGACGATGCTCCTGTCCACTACGCTGAAAGGAGTTGCTATGACGACTGAAGGCCACATCGCCGCGCTCGAAAGGCGCCACCATGAACTGGACCGGCAGATTCAGGCAGAGATGCAGAACCGCCAGTTCGACGACCTTATGGTGAGCGCGCTAAAGCGCAAGAAACTCGAAGTGAAGGACGAACTCAGCAAGCTCCAGAGTAATCCGCAACGACAGGTTGCCTGAACCCAAATCAGCACCTGCCTCTGGAGGGTCACGGCGAAAGCCGGGGCCCTTTTTCTTTGCCCAAACGCCCGTGAGCTTGCGCTCGCGGCGGCAAATTCATCAGGATTAACACCCCCTTAAGGCACAAGCGCCATCGTCTTCCCAAAACGGCACATCGATTCGTGCCGGCCTGGACGATAGTTTTTGGGGTATGCATGACGCGCGTTCTTGTTGTGGATGATGATCCGGTTCAGCTCCGACTGACCTCGGAAGTTGCCAACCGGGCCGGGTTCAAGCCGATCACTGCAACCGGTGGTGAACAGGCCCTCGCCATCCTGCGCGAAGGCAACCAGATCGACGCGATGATTCTCGATCTCGTCATGCCCGAACTCGACGGCATGGCCGTGATGGAAGCCATGCGCCGCGAGGGAATCACGACCCCCGTCATCATCCAGACCGCCAATGCCTCGCTCGAAACCGTCATTTCCGCCATGCGCCAGGGCGCGGCAGATTATTTCGTCAAGCCAGTGGCGCCGGAGCGCCTCATCATCTCCCTGCGCAACGCCATGAAGCTCGATGCGCTCGAAGCCGCCATCCGCTCAGAACATGCGCGGCGCTCGGGCACGTTCACCCAGTCCGACATGATCGCCGCCGCGCCCGCCATGGCCCGGGTCCTGGCGCTCTCGGCCAAGGCCGCCAAAAGCCCCATTCCCGTCCTTATCGAAGGCGAGACCGGCACCGGCAAGGAGCTGATCGCCCGCATCATTCAGGGCACCGGCGACCGCGCCGGAAAGCCCTTCGTCACCGTCAATTGCGGCGCCATCCCGCCCAATCTCGTTGAATCGGTATTGTTCGGCCACAAGAAGGGCGCCTTTACCGGCGCCGTTTCGGACCAGCCGGGTAAATTCTCCGAGGCCCATGGCGGCACACTGTTTCTCGATGAGGTCGGCGAACTGCCGCTTGAAACCCAGGTCAAGCTCCTGCGCGCCCTGCAGGAAGGCGAAATCGAGCCGGTCGGCGCCAGTAAGCCCGAAAAGGTCAATGTGCGGCTGATTTCAGCCACCAATCGCCGCCTGCTCAATCTGGCCAAGAGCGGCGAATTCCGCGAGGACCTGTTCTACCGCCTCAATGTCTTCCCCATCTACGTCCCGCCCATGCGCGAGCGCATGGAGGATCTGGCGGCGCTGGTCGATCACTTTATCGCCCGCTTTTCCGCCGAAGCCGGCAAACGCGTCCTCGGCGCTTCGGCCCATGCCATGGAACTGCTCAGCAAATATGATTGGCCGGGCAATGTCCGCCAGCTCGAAAACGCCGTCTATCGCGCCATCGTGCTGACCGACAGCGCCTTTCTCGAAAGCCAGGACTTTCCGCAAATCATCGCCCAGACCACCGGGCGCGAAGAAGCCCTGCGCGCCGTCGAACGCGCCGAAATTCCCTCTACCCCTGTTCATATCGACGCCGCCCCGGCCCGCATCCGCATGGAGCCGGTCATGCCCGTGGCACGCGACCGCTTTGTCGATGAGACGGGCGAGATACAGGCGCTCGCCAATATCGAGCGCGAAGCCATCATCTTTGCCATCGAGCACCACAATGGCCGTATGTCGCGCGTCGCCCGCGCCCTCGGCATTGGCCGCTCGACGCTCTATCGCAAGCTGCACGAATATGGGCTGGCCGAAGGCCTGATCAACGACGCGGCATAGGCAGGGAAAATCGCGCCGTTAACCTTGTTGCTTACCAAGACGTTAAATCTTTCTGTCCAGTTTTAGCGGGTCCTTGACATTATTCCGCTAAAACGAGGCCACACGATGATCTCTCGTCCCATTCTGTTTTCCGCGCTCACCGTCGCATTTCTGGCTGCCGCACTGCCCGCTGGCGCCGCCGACATGAGCTGGAACAACACCAGCTCGCCCGTCTATTCGACCACGCCTGTTTCCGGCTGGTCCGGCTTCTATGCCGGCGTCAACGGTGGCCATGGCTGGGGCACAACCAGCAATTCGCCCGCCCTGCCGGCCGGCGTCGGCAACAATAACAGCTCTGGCTGGGCCGCCGGCGCGCAGGCGGGCTACAATCAGGACATGGGCGGCTTCGTGATTGGCGGTGAAGCTGATCTCCAGTGGTCCAATATCGGCTATACCGCACCCGCCGGCGCTGTCGGCGATTATACCAGCCGCACCGACATGTTCGCTACCGCCCGCGTCCGCGCCGGCGTGCCGATCGGCCAGGTCATGCCCTATGTCACCTTCGGTGGCGCCTTTGGCCGCGGCACGGCGCAGACCACGAGCCCGACCAATGTCATCACCTCGGTTTCGAACAACCATCTTGGCTGGACCGCAGGTATCGGCTTTGAAGCCCAGGCCGCGCAGAACATTTCGATCAAGGCCGAATATCTCTATGTCGACCTCGGCGCCCAGCCCTATAACGGTCTCCCCGTTGGCGCGCATGACGTTGCCCAGCGCTTTGGCGTGGCCCGCGTGGGTCTCAACTACAAGTTCTAGAACCTAATACCGGCATTGATGACCCGGCCCGCCCCTGGCGTGGCCGGGTTTGTCTTTTCAGGCGGTCGCGCGGTAGTCTGCGATGATACGGCCGGCAGCCCGCGCCTCGGCCTCATGGTCCGGCTCGCGCCATGTCTCGGCTATTCCGGCCGCATACCATTCCTGCATGGCAGGCAATTGCCGCAGCCGCTCGGCATAAGCGTCGGCTTCCGGACTCAGCGTGATGCCATAGGTCTGGAGTCGAAACGCCACCGGCGCAAGAAAGGCATCCGCTGCGGTGAATGCACGTCCAGCAAGGAACGGTCCGCCAAAGCGTTCCAGCCCCTCGCGCCAGATTTCGTCGATGCGGGCGAGATCAGCCTCAAGCGCCGCAGACCGCTCGAACAGCTCCACCCGCAGCCCGCAATTCATGGTGCAGACATTGCGCAGGGCGCTGAAACCCGAATGCATTTCGGCGGCAATCGAGCGCGCAAAGGCCCGCGCCACACGATCCGCCGGCCAGACCTGCTTATGGGTCTCGGCGACATATTCGGTGATGGCCAGCGAATCCCAAACCATCACCTCGCCATCGATCAGGCAGGGCACGCGCCCGGTGGGCGAGAAGGCGCGGAAAGCTTCATAGCTGCCATGGTCGATAAAGGGCTCGACCCGTTCCTCAAAAGGAATGTCCAGCGCCTTCAGCACCAGCCATGGCCGCAAGGACCACGAAGAATAATTCTGGTTTCCGATCACCAGCGTCCACATGATTGAGCCTCCATGCCCGGTCAGATGCACCGCCCGCCGAATCCGGCCGCGCAGCGTTGCATCTCTAACACAAACCCACCTCACAACTTTGCGAGCAATTGCTCATGTTAATGTTTGCAGAGTATTGAGAACAGGCGTTGCTGGCGGGATTCGCCTTGCCGAAAATGTCCATGCAGCGCGAGGATTCGGGAGCAAAGATGCACAAGGTTCTGGTCAGTCTGGTTGCCCTTCTCGCAGCCTCGGCGCTTTCGGGCCCCGCACTGGCACAGGAGGTTGCGAGCGTTGATCGCGTTGTCATCGCGCCGCCGCAAAGCGCCATTGCCCGCACCATCAAGTCCGGTCTTTCGGCCAGCTATTATGGCGCCACCCGCGACACCACCGCCTATAACGAAGCCCAGAGCCTCTATTTCCTCTATGGAGAGCGCCATTTCCAGCCGATCTGGCTGAGCGAAGCCGCTGACGGCAAGGTGACCTTCTCCCCTGCCGCCGAAAAAATTGTCGCGCTGTTCAAGAAAGCCGCCTCCGAGGGCCTCCGCCCCGAGGACTATCTGACGCCCGATCTCGACCTCACCCGCATCAAGGGTGACGGCGCGGCCATGGCTGCGCTGGAAACCGCATTTTCGCGCGCCACGATGCGCTATGCCAATCATCTCCATAATGGCCGCATCCGCCCCCAGTCGATCAGCGAATTACTCGACATCGCGCCCAAGCCCATTGACGAAGCTGGTCTGCTCCAGCGCCTCGTCGCCAGCGACGATCCGGCTGCCGTTCTTGCCGAGCTCGAGCCCAAGCATCCCGAATTTCTGGCGCTCAAGGCGGCTCTGGCCAGTTTTGAGGCCGACAACGCGGCCCGCCCCACCCCCATTGGCGATGGCCCCACGCTGCGCTCAGGCAATAGCGATCCGCGCATTCCCGCCATCCGCGAGCGTCTCAACCTGCCGGCGCTTGACTCGAGTGTTTACGACGGCGCCCTGCTCACGGCGGTAAAAACCTTCCAGGAAGGTCAGGGCCTCGAAGTCGACGGCGTTATCGGGCCCGCGACCATTGCCGCGCTCAACGGCGGCGGCGCCACCAGCCGGGCCGATATCCTGGCCAATATGGAACGCTGGCGCTGGATGCCGTCGGATCTCGGCGACTTCAACGTCTTCGTCAACATCCCCGAATTCCGTCTCGCCATTCAGCGCAATGGCGAGGAAGAATACACCACGCGCGTCGTGGTCGGCACGACCAAGAACCAGACCCCAGTCTTTTCCGACAATATCCGCCACGTCGTGGTGAATCCCTATTGGAATGTGCCCTCATCCATCCTGCGCGGCGAAATCGCGCCGGCTGTGCTGCGCAATCCCGGCTATACCGACAGCCACAATATGGACCTGCTGTATAACGGCACGCCGGTAAGCCCCTGGTCTGTCGACTGGAGCCAGGTCTCGACCTCGAATTTCCCCTTCCGCGTGCGCCAGCGCCCGGGCTCGGGCAATGCGCTGGGTCAGATCAAATTCCTCTTCCCCAACAAGCATGACGTCTATCTGCACGATACGCCGTCCAAGGCGCTGTTTTCGCGCTCCTATCGCGCCTTCAGCCATGGCTGCGTCCGTGTGCAGGACCCGATGGCATTTGCCGATGCGCTGATGGCCAATGAGCCCAATATCAGCCGCGCTTCGCTCGAAGCCATGTTTGGCCCCAAGGAGCGCTGGGTGAACCCGGAAACCCGCATTCCCGTGCACATCGCCTATTTCACCCTGCGGGTCGGCGAGGATGGTGAAATCCGCTCCTTTGGCGATGTCTATGGCCACCACGAAAAGCTGGTCGCGGCCATGGGACTGGTGGCGCCCACCACGCCCACTATTATCGCCGAAGTCGAACCGATCCCTGACGAGCTGTCGCCCTGACGGCCAAAGATCAGCGGCGCGCACGCCGCAGGATTGTGGCAGCATTTCCGCGCCGTTAACCCGCGCTTTACATTTTCGCCTTGGTTGTGCCCGCTTTTATTCGTAATAACGATGGTGTGAGGGGATCTACCCAGCCGTTGATGTGACGTTAGCGTTAATCAAATCGAGCATTTTAGACGCTAAGTTTCGACGATATCTGGCAACGAACCGGGCAGAGTTTGGCGTGACGGGGACTTCGTTATCAAATCGGCATGAGATTGTGCGACTTGCTATTGGCGCACTGGCCGGTATCGCTTTGGCATTTGGCCTCGCCGTTGCTCCGGCATGGGCCGCATCCGAGCGCGCGCTCTACCTCTATTATACCCACACCAAGGAAACCGCGCGCATCGTCTTCAAGCGCAATGGTCAATATGTGCAGTCGGGCCTCAACGAGCTCAATCAGTTCCTGCGCGACTGGCGCCGGAATGAGCCCGCCAAGATGGACCCGCGCCTCTTCGATCTGGTGTGGGAAGTCTATCAGGAAGTCGGCGCCACCCAGCCGATCAATGTGGTTTCGGCCTATCGCTCGCCCGCCACCAACGCCATGCTGGCCTCGAAATCGTCCGGCGTTGCCGACAATTCCCAGCATATGCGTGGCACCGCGATGGATTTCTTTATCCCCGGCGTCGCCCTGCCAAAATTGCGCGCCGCCGCAATGCGCCGCCAGGTTGGTGGTGTCGGCTATTATCCGACTTCCGGCAGCCCCTTCGTCCATCTCGATACCGGCTCTGTTCGAGCCTGGCCGCGCATGAGCCGCTCGCAGCTGGCAGACCTTTTCCCCGATGGCCGCACCATGCACCTGCCGGCCGATGGCAAGCCACTGTCCCAGGAAGGCTACCAGACGGCCATGGCCGAATGGAAACGCTGCCATTCGGTGCCCTGCAGTGACGGCTCCAGCGGCACCCGCGTCGCCTCAAATGGTGGCGGCAGCGGTGGTACGCTGATGGATCTGCTGTTCGGCGGCAATGACAAGCAGAATGCCGCGCCAGTACCCGCTGCGCCGCAGGCTGCTCCCCAAACCGCTTCCGTGCAGCTTGCTTCGCTCTCGCCCCAGGCGTCCACCCCGCGCATCGCGCCCGTTCCGGCCATGCGCCCGGCTCGTCTGGGCGGCGCCGACATCACCACGGCGGAAGTCGCTATTCCCTTCTCGACCAAGGGCAGCGAGCCGCTTGACCCTTCGGAGATGCAGGAGCGCCGCGTGGCCCCCATTCCGGCGATGAAGTCGGAAAGAATGCAGATCGCCACAGCCGCGCCGCCGCCAGAAAATTCTGCGGTCAATGCGCTCGAAAACCTCGCCGCTCCGCAGCCGCGCGTGCAGATGAGCAATCCGGAAGCCGGCACGCTTACCGCCTATCTCCCGTCCAATACCCCTGACGCCGAGGCCCAGCGCGCCCTGCAGATGATCATCGAGCGCTCGACCACGGGCACCGTGACGCCGCCCCAGCCCGCGCAGCGCCTGCCCGCGCTTTCCAGCGGCCTGCGCACCGCCTCCCTTGGCGCCAGCGCCGCAGACCCCATGGCCAATCTCTTTTCCGGCACCTTCAGCGCCGCGCAGAATGCCGGCGACGCCTCTGTGGCCCAGGCTCTCGCCTCCTTCGTCGCCACAGCCCCGGCCGCGAAAGCGGACATGCGCCGACCCGAACTTGTCGCGCCCGATCTTGAACATGGCGTCGATATGCTCACCGTGCCGCAGGCCCTCACCTCGAACCATTTCGCGGTCATCTTTGATCACGACGAGGCCGATTTCGACCCGACCCCGGAAATGGGTCCGCAGGTCCGGCAGATGGGCGTGGGCGAGGACACAACCGGCCTCGGCCATGCACGGTTCACCCTCGCCTCGGCAGTCCGCACCAACTGATCGGGCAATGGCGCGGACCGCGTGACTATGTCACCTGTGCCCGCCCTTTATTTGCCTGAATAATAGGTTCCCTGAAGCGCCTGGCCCAATCACAGTGCAGGGGACTGGCATTGCCAAGTCCGGACCCGGCGCCTAAATACTGGGTCAAAATACAAGAACCCCGAGGGAGCCCCAGCTTGGCCGATAAGCCGAACACCCCGTTGCTCGACACGGTTGTGACGCCGGCCGATTTGCGCGCCTTGCCCCGCGAACAGCTGCGCCAGCTCGCGTCCGAATTGCGCTCCGAAATGATCGACGCCGTCTCGGTGACCGGGGGCCACCTCGGCGCCGGGCTAGGGGTTGTCGAGCTGACCGTGGCGCTCCACGCGGTGTTTAATACCCCCCATGACCGGATCATCTGGGACGTTGGCCACCAGGCCTATCCGCACAAGATCCTCACTGGCCGCCGCGACCGCATCCGTACCCTGCGCCAGAAGGACGGCCTTTCGGGCTTCACCCGCCGCGCCGAAAGCGAATATGACCCCTTTGGCGCCGGCCATTCATCGACCTCGATTTCGGCTGGCCTCGGCATGGCCGTTGCAAGCGACCTCATGGACAAGCCGCGCAATGTCATTGCCGTCATCGGCGATGGCGCCATGTCGGCCGGCATGGCCTATGAGGCCATGAACAATGCCGGCGCCATGGATGCGCGACTGATCGTCATTCTCAACGACAATGAGATGTCCATTGCCCCGCCCACGGGCGCATTGCGGACTTATCTGGCCCGGCTGGTATCGAGCCCGGCCTATCGCGGCACGCGCGAGGCGGCCAAGACCGTCGTCAGCAAATTGCCCAAGGCGCTCTACGAGCCCGCGCGCAAGACCGAGGAATTTGCCCGCTCCTTCTTCACCGGCGGCACGCTGTTTGAAGAGCTGGGGTTCTACTATGTCGGCCCGATTGACGGGCACAATCTCGACGACCTCCTGCCCATCCTCGAAAATGTCCGCGACGCCGGCGAGGGCCCGATCCTCGTTCATGCCGTGACCAAAAAGGGCAAGGGCTATGAGCCGGCAGAAAATTCCGCCGACAAATATCATGGCGTGTCCAAATTCAACGTCATCACCGGCGCCCAGACCAAGGCGCCATCCAACGCGCCGTCCTACACATCCATCTTCGCCGAAAGCCTCATTCAGGAAGCCGAGGCAGATCCGCGCGTCGTCGCCATCACCGCGGCAATGCCCTCGGGCACCGGCCTCGACAAATTCGCCGAACTGTTTCCGTCGCGCATTTTTGACGTCGGCATCGCCGAACAGCACGCTGTGACCTTTGCCGCGGGCATGGCGAGCGAAGGCCTGCGTCCATTCTGCGCCATCTATTCCACCTTCCTGCAGCGCGCCTATGATCAGGTGGTGCATGACGTCGCCATCCAGGGCCTGCCGGTCCGCTTCGCCATTGATCGCGCGGGCTATGTCGGCGCCGATGGCCCGACCCATGCCGGCAATTATGATAATGCCTATCTCGGGGCCATTCCCGGCATCGTGCAAATGGCCGCCGCCGACGAGGCCGAATTGCGCCATATGGTGGCGACCGCCGCTGCCTATGATGCCGGCCCCATCTCCTTCCGCTATCCACGCGGCGATGGCATGGGCGTCGACATGCCGGCGCGGGGCGAAATCCTCACCATCGGCAAGGGCCGCATTGTCCGCCAGGGCAGCACGATTGCGCTCCTCTCCTATGGCACACGGCTGGGCGAAGTGCTCGCCGCCGCCGACCGCCTCGCCGCTCTGGGCCTCAATCCCACAGTCGCCGATGCGCGCTTCCTCAAGCCGCTCGACGAAGACCTGATTGCCCGTCTTGCCGCCAGCCACGATGTGCTGATCTCGACCGAGGAAGGCTCCATTGGCGGCTTCGGCAGCCATGTCGCGACCTTCCTCGCCAGCAATGGCCTGCTCGATGGCAAGCTGCGTTTCCGCCCGCTGATGATCCCGGATCGTTTTGTCGAACACGCAAGCCAGGCGGACATGTATGCCGATGCCGGGCTTGACCGCGACGGCATTGTGTCGACCGCGCTGACGGCCCTGGGCTATGACGACGCGGCAATGGCCGCCGCCCTCGCGCGCATCAGCTAAACCTGGCGCACCCGGGCCGACAGGGCAATATCGGCCTCGAAGACCGTGCCTCCATCATTTCGGAATGTGTAGGTGCCATCCATCTGCGCCACCACACCGCGAATGAGCCGCATACCCATGCTGCTGCCCCCGCTGGCCTGGCTGTCAATGCCGGCCCCATTGTCGCGCACCGTGAGAATGGCCCTTCCATCCGTGCCATGATCGAGTGACACCAGAATGCGACCCTTCCCGTCGGGGTTGAAGGCATATTTGCAGGCATTGGTCACGAGCTCGCTCAGCAGCAGCGCCAGCGGTGTCGCGTGGTCCCGGTCCACCGGAATATGCGCCACCGCATATTCAATCTGAGCGTCACAGCCATAGGCGGCAATCACTTGCTCGGCCACGGCGGGGATGAAGTCGTGCGCGTCGATGTCCTGATAGCGGTCATGCTGATAAATGTGCTCATGCATGGCCGCCATAGCCGCAAAACGGCTTTGCAGATCGAGCTTTGCCTGCTGCGGAATATCCTGCATCCGCACCAGCGACTGCACCGACTGCAGATTGTTTTTCACCCGGTGATGAATTTCGCGGAACAGCATGGTGTTGGCTTCAACCGAGTCTTCCAGCGCCCGCTTCTGCCGCTCGTCACGATAAAGCAACCGCACGATCCAGGCGCAGCCCAGGATAAGCCCGAGCACAATGGGCGACACGATGATGAACACCGCCGTTATGGCGCCGTTGAAATTGGCCCAGGTCTGGCCGGAACTGAGCGATGCAAGGGCAACAATGTCCGTTCCCGGCACCCGCCGATAGCTGACGACCCGGGCAACCCCGTCAATGGGGGAGCTTTCCGATGTATATGTGCCGGTATCGGCTTCAGGCAGATACTCGGTGAACAGCGGCAACTGGCTGAGATCCATCGGTCCGTCCGATGGCGGATAGCGCGCAATCAGCTGCCCATCGTTTCGAATAAGGCTGACTGTGGAAGCGTCTTCCAGATCGAGCGTTCGCCAAAGGTCGCCCAGCAGCGTTTCTGGAAAGGACACCATGATGGCGCCGGCAAACACGCCATTGCGTTCCATACGCTTGCTGAAGACGAAGATGCGGTCCCCGGTCAGACGGCTGAAAATAAGCGGCGATGTGAAAAACGATGCACCGTCTTTGACCGCAATGAAATAGTCCCGGTCAGAAACATTGACCGACGCAGCGCCCGGCACTGTCGCGTAGATCGTGTGTGCGTCGGCATCAATGATGTAAACTTCGGTCAGGTTTGGCAGCCCCTGCAAAACGGCCGAGAGATCGGGGGAATTGCCCGACAGATTGGGTCCCAGCGCAGCATCCACGCGGCGCAGAGTCTGCCGGCCTACCTCAGAAATCCATGCGGCATTTATGGAGACAGCCTAGGCCGCGGCATTGGACCGCTCGACCAGCCGCTCTTCTGTCTGCTGGACACCGGCGACGAGAAAATAGCCGAAGATCGTCGCAAAAACGGCGAGAAAAACCAGCATGAGCCCGATGGCGGCAGAGATTGCCGACACGGATTTGCGAGCGACCTTGCTCTCCCCCAGAATAGCCTCCCCGACAGAACTGCCTACTTCGACGCAATGCAGAACGTATCTAAGGGCAAACAGTTCCCGTTGAAACGCGCCTCTATACGGAAATATCCGGTTGGGTGAACGACCTAGCGAAATAGTGGCAGTTCTTCGGCATTCGCCTTATCGTTACAATAAAGCCTTAAATGCTCTTCGTTCATGGTCGCTTATCCCGTCCAGAACCGGAACAGGTCATGACCATTTCGAGTATTGCCCATGGCGCAAATGGAATGCGCCTCGCCGCAGACCGCTTTGACGCCAGCGCCAGCCGTGTTGCCCGGCTTGGCACCGAACTTGGGCCGGAGGTCAATCTCGCCAGTGAAATGGTCGAGGTCATTGAGGCCAAGGCGCAATTCAAGGCGTCGGCAAAAATCGTGAGCGTGGCCGACAATCTTGCCCGGACCACGCTCGATATTCTGGTTTAGTTCCGGTCAGTCCTCGGACGGCGCGGCAACCATGCCCAGCGCGGACATATAGAGCTCGAGCAGCGCTTCTTGCTCCATGCGCTCATTGGCGTCCTGCTTGCGGATCGTCACGATCTTGCGCAGGATCTTGGTGTCGAAACCATTGCCCTTGGCTTCGGCGTAGATTTCCTTGATATCGGCGGCGATGGCGGCCTTTTCTTCTTCCATGCGCTCAATGCGCTCGATAAATGCGCGGAGCTGATCCTGCGCGACGCTGTCTTCCACGGCCATGGCTCTATCCTTGTCAGTTCGGGCTCCGTTCAACCTCATGGCCCCGCCCGGTTCAACCCCTTTGTCGATCAATCCACATGCTGGGGCGCAAAGCGTGGCCGTGCCGCTTCTGCATACCGGCAATTCCGCCAAAATCGGGCTTTAGCCATTGACCTCATCCCGCGCATCGGCTCAAACAACCACGGACCTATTCCCGATGATTTCTGGCACTCACTTGCACAGCATCCGTCTCGGATCGACCCTGTTGATCGCTGCCTTTGCGGGCTTGCTGGCCTTTGCCACTCCCGCGCGCGCCGATTTGCGCATCTGCAACCAGACAGCCAACCTTGTTTCCGTCGCTTTGGGCTATCGCGCCGAGCGTGGCTGGATGAGCGAAGGCTGGTGGCAGACCCCGCCCGGCGAATGCAATGTGGTGGTGCAGGGCGACCTGCAGCGCCGCTTCTACTATCTGCACATTGTCGATGATATCGGCGGCGGCGCCTGGGACGGACAGGTCTTCATGTGCACGCGTGACGAAACCTTCACAATATTCGGGGTTGAGGATTGCCTCGCCCGGGGCTATGAGCGCACCGGGTTCTTCGAAATCGATACAGAACAAAACCGCTCGGACTGGACTTTGCAGCTGACTGAGGGCAGCGGAGCACCCAGCATTGTTGGTCCGGACGGCGAGGAAGACCTCGAAGACCCGGCTTTCCTCGTCGATACCGATGCCGGGGGCCCGCAAGTTGCCCCTATTGATCCACCAGATACAGAAAACATGGACACCCAATGAGACGGATCAGACGCGCAAAGATCCTCGCCACGCTCGGGCCAGCCAGCCACGACGAGAAGATGATCGAGGAACTTGCCAAGGCCGGCGCGGACGTGTTCCGCATCAATATGAGCCATGCAAGTCACGAGCTCATGCGCCAGACCGTCGAGCGCATTCGCAATGTCGAAGCCCGTCTCAAGCATCCCATCGGCATTCTGGCCGATTTGCAGGGCCCCAAGCTGCGCGTGTGGAAATTCGCCGAGGGCTCGGTCAATCTCGTTGCCGGGCAGAAATTCACCCTCGACAGCGATCAGAACGACACCGGCAATTCCGAGCGCGTCTATCTCCCGCATCCCGAAATCATCGAAAGCGTCTCGGTGGGCGACCGCCTGCTGCTCGATGATGGCAAGCTTCAGCTCAAGGCCACCAAGGTGGGCGGCGGCGTCATCGAGACCGAAGTCGTCTATGGCGGCAAGCTGTCGGACAAGAAGGGCGTTTCCCTGCCCGACACGCTCCTGCCCACCGGCGCGCTGACCGAGAAGGACCATGCGGACCTGCTCGAAGTGCTCAAGGCCGATGTGGACTGGATCGCCCTCTCCTTCGTGCAGCGCCCCGAAGACATCATCGACGTGCGCAAGATCGTCCAGGGCCGCGCCGGGGTCATGGCCAAGATCGAAAAGCCCCAGGCCATCGAACGTCTTGAGGAAATCATCAAGCTCTCCGACGCCATCATGGTCGCCCGCGGCGATCTCGGCGTCGAACTGCCGCTCGAAACCGTGCCGGGCCTGCAAAAGCGCATGATCCGCATGTGCCGCCGCTATGGCAAGCCGGTGGTCGTCGCGACCCAGATGCTGGAATCGATGATCACCGCGCCGGTGCCGACTCGCGCTGAAGTTTCAGACGTGTCCATCGCTGTCTTTGAAGGCGCCGACGCGGTCATGCTCTCGGCCGAAAGCGCCTCGGGCCAGTATCCGCTCGAAGCCGTGGCAACCATGAACAAGGTAGCCGTCGCCGTCGAAAGCGATGCCAATTATCGTAACATCATCCGCGCCGCCCAGACCGAGCCGGAAGCAACCGCTGCCGACGCTATCTCTGCCGCGACGCGCCAGGTAGCCGAAACGCTCGATCTGGCAGCCATCGTCACCTATACGGCCTCTGGCTCCACCGGCATTCGCGCCGCCCGCGAGCGGCCCAGCAAGCCGATCATCGCGCTCTCGCCCAATCTGCGCACTATCCGCCGCCTCTCGGTGGTCTGGGGCATTCATTGCGTGCAGACCGAAGACGCCGTGAGCCTCGAGGACATGGTCGATCGCGCCTGCGTCATCGCCTATCAGGAAGGCTTTGCCCGCCCCGGCGACCGCATTGCCATCACCGCCGGCGTGCCGCTGGGCACTCCCGGCGCCACCAACATGCTCCGCATCGCCTTTGTTCGTCAGGACGGCGCCGGGTCCAGTTAGTCCTGAGCTGAAGTCCCGTATCTTCAACAAAAAGCCCGGCAGCGATGCCGGGCTTTTTCATTGGCCAAGATCAGCCGTTCCGCAGCTGCGCCAGAAACAGCGTCGTCGCGCTGACGCCCGGTTGCGGCGGCGTAGCCTTTGGCTTGGCATAGCTGATCGTGCCGCCAAGCATCTCCTGCATCTGCTGCAAGCGGCGTTCCGCGAGATTGGGGCCATCATTGGCCAGGTTACCTGGTCTGCCGACATCGTTCGGCGTCATCATCACGCCGCTCTCATAGATGGTGGCGACGATCCGGCCATTCTTTTCAATGGTCGCATAGGTCTTGGAAGGATGATTGTCGGCAACAATGTCGTGTTCGGCGGGAGGCTCCTGCGACAGCCGCCGCAGCAATCCGACATCGTCGACCTTGTGGATGGCCGAAGCCGGTATTGGTATCGCCTTGAACTGTCCTGAAATAGCTATGCCCATGGGACGCCTCCTGCTCCTCGTCAAAGGGGAGCAAAATATATGCCATGGCGCATGGCCCGGTTTCTGGGGCTAAGCGACGGAAACCCCTGCTGTCACACGAATTTTGGCGGCACTTTTTGCCTCCAAGCGGCAAAACGTGCTGACCGCGCGGACGCAATCCAGACTATCCGCTACAGCGCCTCGACAAAGGATTTGAACACCAGCAGATCGGCGCGCAGCCACTCGAAATTGGACTGGAACTCCACATCGCTCTCATCAGCACCCTGCAGGATGGTGCAGCAAAGCTCTGTCCCCTCGCCATTGGGAAAAACGCGCGCCCAAAAGACCCGATCAGCATTGCCGCGCCCGGTGACGGCAAGATCGACGACGCCAAGGGTGTTGATCGGCGCAAATTCCAGTCTGACTTCGGCGCCTTCATAGGCGGTCTGCCAAACATGCTCGCTAACCTGCCGCGGCGGCGCTTCGAGCATTCCCCCGGTCCAGCGCGTCAGGTTGGCTGGATTGGAGAGGAAGGCATACACCTCCGCGCAAGGGCGGTTGATGGCCAGGCTGATTGTCCGGCTGGGAAACATGCAGTCTCGCGCGGTGAAGTCCGGCACGCCTTCTGGCGCTTTCGGCTTGCTGAATGTGTCCGGGCTTCACCCGGCGCACTTTCATAACATCCCGTCGCTTCCCTTCAAGTCATTGAACGAAAAGACAATTATTCCGGTTAATATGCACAATTTTTCGGCAGGCCACGGCTGCCAACACCCAGCGATACGACATGAGCCACAAAAAAACAGGGCCCGCAAATGATGCGAGCCCTGTTCAAATCACTTGATAGCAAGCCTTAGCCCTGGCGGGCCTTGAAGCGCTTGTCCACCTTGTTGATGATGTAAACCCGACCGCGGCGGCGGACGAGCTTGTTCGCGCGGTGGCGAGTCATCAGCGCCTTCAGCGAATTGCGGACTTTCATCGTGGTAATCCTCGGTCAAACAAAATGGGCGCCAAGGCGCCCCGAAACTGGCCTCTTCATAGGGAAATTGCCCCGGCCTGTCAACGCGCCACAGGAGGAGTTTTCTCCTCCCTGCATAGGATTATTTTGCAAGATATGAACGGAAATTAACCGGGGAGTGACCAGCGTCCCCTCATGATGGGCCAACCTCATAGCCAAGCGACTATATCATGGCCATCGAACAGATAACCGCACATGGCGTGCTGATCGTCACATCCGTGACCAACATGGCCACCCTGGTTGGCTCCATGCTGCGCTCACTGGGCCGGCGCGACATTCGCGAGGCCACCTCGGCAACCGAAGCGATGACCGAGCTACGCCGGCGCATATTCGAGGTCATCATTATTGATGAGGGCCTCGAAACAGCCGACGCTGTCGAGTTCGTGCGCAAGCTCCGCGCCTGTGTGGATTGCCAGAACCGTTACACGCCCGTCATCATGATGTCCGCCGCCCCCGATGCGGCACGCATTGCAGCAGCGCGCGACGCCGGCGTCACCGAATTCCTGCGCAAGCCCTTCGCGGCCAGTCACCTGCAGGCGCGCCTCGACAGCATTGAAAAGAATCCGCGCCCCTTCATCGAAAGTCCGACCTTTGTCGGCCCCGACCGACGCCGCCGTCGCGCCGAGCTCGATAAGCCCGAGCGGCGCAAAGCCGCCGCCCAGTCCAATTCTGTCTGATCGAAACAGGCTCAGCCCAAGACGGGGCTGGTCTCGCCGTTCACAGCGCCACCCGCCATGGCTTCGATCTCGCGCCAGCGGATGCAGGCGACCAGCCGGCTGCCCTCGATATTTTCCAGCGGCGGCCGAATTTCGGCACAGCGCGGAATGGCGAACCGGCAGCGGGTGCGGAAGGTGCATCCCGATGGTGGATTGATCGGCGAGGGAATTTCGCCCTTGAGCGCATCGATATTGCGCATTCGCGCCAGCTTGGGGTCGGGAATGGGCACCGCCGTCAGCAGGGCCTTGGTATAGGGGTGCTTGGGGTCCTCGTAGATTTCGTCGCCCGTGGCCAGCTCGACAATTCGCCCCAGATAAAGCACCAGAATGCGGTCCGACACATGTCGCACCACGCTCAGATTGTGCGAAATGAAGATCAGCGTCAGGCCAAACTCATCCTTGAGTTCGGACAGAAGATTGAGGATCTGAGCCTGGATCGACACGTCGAGCGCCGAAACCGGCTCATCGCAGACGATCAGCTTGGGCTCGGTGATCAGCGCCGGGCAATGCCGATACGCTGCGCCTGCCCGCCCGAAAACTCATGCGGGTAGCGATTGATCATTTCGGGCAGCAGCCCGACCGCTTCCATGATCTTGAGAACGCGGGCCCGGCGCTCCTCGCGGTTCATTTCCGGCCGCAGGGTGCGCAGCGGATCGGCAATGATCTCGCCCACGGTCATGCGTGGATTGAGCGAGGCCAGCGGGTCTTGGAAGATGATCTGCAGGTCGGCGCGACGCTTGCGCATCTCCTCGGCTGGCAGCCGCGTCAGGTCCTGGCCCAGCCACAGCACCTGGCCTTCATCGGGGCTCAGCAATTGCAGGATACAGCGGCCCAGCGTTGATTTTCCGCAGCCGCTTTCACCCACAATCCCCAGCGTCTCGCCCTGGCGGATGGTGAAGTTGATATTTTCCAGCGCCGTCAGGGCCAGCTTTCGGCCGAACAGGCCGGTGGAAATGGAAAAGGTCTTTTTGAGATTCTTGATCTCAAGCAGATTGGTCGGCGTCTGATCCATCATGCGACCTCTCCATAGACCATCGGACCTTCATAGAAGCAGGCCTTGGCGCGGCCATCGCCTGTGCTCGCCAGCGGCGGCCGTTCCACAAAGCAGCGGTCAAAGGCAAAGGGACAACGTGGGTTGAACGAACAGCCCTTGGGCAGGTTTTCAAGGCTCGGCGGCAGGCCCTGGATGGGGTCGAGCCGCTCGGCGCGATGAGCAATATGCGGCGTCGAATGCAGCAGCCCCAGCGTATAGGGATGACGCGGATCGTAGAACAGATTGTCGACCGGCCCGGATTCCACGGCCCGCCCGCCATACATCACCATCATCCTATCGGCGACGCCTGCCACCACGCCCAGATCATGGGTGATCAGCACCAGCGCCGTGCCGAAATCATCGGTCAGCGTCTTGAAGAGATCCAGCATCTGCGCCTGCACCGTCACGTCGAGCGCCGTGGTAGGCTCATCGGCAATGAGGATTTTGGGCTCGCACAGCAGCGCCATGGCGATCATCACGCGCTGGCGCATTCCACCCGACAATTCGTGCGGATAGGCATTGGCCCGCTTGGCGGGTTCGGGAATGCCGACACGCTCCAGCATGTCCACGGCGGCTATGGTTGCCGCCCGCTGATCAAACCCGCGATGCTTGACCAGCACCTCGGCCAGCTGCGTGCGCACCTTCAGCGTCGGATTGAGGCTGGTCATCGGGTCCTGGAAAATCATGGCAATATCCTTGCCGCGATGGGTGTCCAGCTGCCGTGGCGGCATACCGATGAGGTTGATGTCACCCATCATGGCCCGGCCTTCGGCACGGCCATTCTTGGCCAGAAGGCCCATGATGGCGAGGAAGGCCTGGCTCTTGCCAGATCCGCTTTCGCCCACCACGGCGAGTGTTTCGCCTTCGGTGAGCGCAAAGTTCATCTCCCGCACCGCATGGACCTGGCTCTTGTGCAGGTCGAAGGTGACGGACATGTTTTCGACTTTGAGGACTTCTTTCATGGCTCAGCGATCCTTGGGGTCGAGCGCGTCGCGCAGGCCGTCGCCCATATAGGTGAGGCACAGCAAAAGCGTGACCAGAACCACAGCCGGTCCGATCAGCATCCAGGGCAGCGTTTCGGCAACGGGCGACCCGAACGAAATCAGCGTGCCCAGCGACGTCTGCGGCTCCTGCACGCCCAGCCCCAGATAGGAGAGGAAGCTCTCGGTGAGGATGATTTCAGGAATGGTGAGCGTCGCGTAGATCACCACCGGCCCGGTAAGGTTCGGCACGATATGGCGGAAGATGATGGTCCAGGGCTTGGCGCCGCCGGCCTTGGCCGCCTCGACAAACTCGCGCTCTTTGATCGACATGGTCTGGCCGCGCACAATGCGGGCCATGGTGAGCCATTCGAGACACCCGATACCCACAAACAGCAGCACCGGATTGCGCCCGAAGATCACCACCAGGATGATGACGAACAGGACATAGGGCAGCGCATACATGATATCGACAAAGCGCATCATGACCGCGTCGACCTTGCCGCCGAAATAGCCGGCAATGGCGCCATAGGTGACGCCGATAATCACCGAAACCAGCGTGGCAACGCCGGCCACGATCAGGCTCATCTGCGTGCCCTGCATGATGCGCGCCAGCATGTCGCGACCATTCTGGTCCGTGCCCGCAAAATGGCCCGCTTCAAAATCGGGCGGTGTGCGAACACTGGACCAGTCAATCTCGTCATAGGTCCAGGGCAGCAGATAGGGCCCCACAAAGGCGAAGAGGACGATCAGGATAACCACGAAAATCGAGACCAGAGCGGCCTTGTTGCCGGTCAGGCGCCGAATGGCGTCCTGGGTGAGCGAACGGCCCTTGGGTGCGTCGAGTGTCTCGAGCTTGCGCGCATACTCGGTGAGTACAGCGTCTTTGCCAGTCAGTCCGGCCATTAATTGTACCTCACCTTGGGGTCGAGCCAGGCATAGAGGATATCGACCACCAGGTTCACCGCCAGGATGATGAACATGTACAAAATGGTCGTACCCAGCACGAGGCCGTAGTCACGGTTGAGCGCGGCGCTGATGAAGTATTTGCCGATGCCCGGCAGCGCAAAAACCTGCTCCACTACCAGTGAGCCGGTGAGCAGATAGCTGAGGCCCGGTCCGAGATAGGAGACGACAGGCAGCAAAGCCGGCTTGATCGCATGGCGCGCCAGGATCAGCCTCTGTCCAAGGCCCTTGGACTTGGCAGTGCGCACATAATTGGTGCCCAGCACTTCGATCATTGAGCCGCGCATCAGCCGGGCCGTGCGCCCGGCATGGGGCAGCACCAGAACGGTCACCGGCAGCACCAGATGCGCGATTGAGCCAGGACGCCAGCCACCCGCCGGGAACCAGTCGAGATAGACCCCGAACACCAGCTGCATAAGCGCGGCCATGAGGAAGTTGGGCACGACAAGCCCGATCATCACCAGAAGGACCAGCACATAGTCCGGCCACTTGTTCTGGTTGACCGCCGAAAGCGCTCCGGCAATGAGGCCGACAATGGTGCCGATGATGAAGGCCGAAAAGCCCAGCATCAGCGTGAAGGGCAGGCCGATCCACAGCATCTGGGCGACGGTGAAATCATTGTAGACCATTGAAGGGCCGAAATCGCCCTGCAGCAGCCTTCCCACATAGATGAAATATTGCTGGATCAGCGGCAGGTCGAGATTGTAGTGCGCCCGCAGATTGGCCAGCGTCGTCGGAGGCAGCGCGCGTTCGCCGTCAAAGGGACCGCCGGGCGCCAGCCGCAGAATGAAGAAACAGGCGGTAACGGCAATCAGCGCTATCGGGATCGCCGACAGCACGCGCCGTGTCACATATCCAAACATGGATTCGGGCCTTTCAGATCCACCTCACCGGAACCATCGTCCTCAGGCAGATAAAATAGCGGCGCCGCCCCCGCGAAAGGGCGACGCCGCATGGTTCTAGGCGATTACTCGGCCTTGGAGAGCCAACGCGTACGGTGAATGTCCGAAGCGTTGTTGACGAAGCCAGTAACCGAAGGAGCCACGACGTTCTGGGCAATGTACCAGTAGATCGGGAACGCAGCGGTTTCATCCATCGCGATCTTTTCAGCCTGGCCGAGCAGCGCGGCGCGCGCCACGAGATCCTGTTCGGTGGTGGCCTGATCCATCAGCGCATCGAACTCCGGGTTCGAATAGCGGCCGTAATTGTTGCCCCAGTTCATGGCGCCGTCCTGCATGATGCCATTGCGCAGCAGGTCAAGCGTGTTGGACGGGTCCGAATAGTCGAGCAGCCAGCCGGCTCGGCCGATCTGGAAGTCGCCGGCGCGCAGGCTATCGTAGTGAACAGCGGTTTCCGAATTGAACAGCTCGACCTGTACGCCAATCGGCTTCCACATGTTGGAGATCGCTACGGCGATACGCTGGTGGTTGTCATTGGTGTTGTACTTGAGCTGAACCTGCAGCGGCGATTCCGGGGTATAGCCGAGGCCTTCCATGATAGCCTTGGCTTCTGCCACTCGCTCTTCATAGGAGAGGCCGATCCATTCCGGCTGGTAGGGCTCGACGCCTTCATAATTGGCAGTACCTTCCGGCACCCAGCCATAGGCCGGCAGTTCGCCCGTGCCCAGCACGGTCGGGCCGATGACGTCACGGTGAATCGACATAGACAGCGCCTTGCGCACGTCAGGATTGTCGAATGGCTCTTTTTCCTGGTTGATCACGTAGTAATAGATGCCCAGGAACGGAGCGAAATAATCCTGACCCGGCAGATTGGTCTTGATCCACTCGGCCTGGTCCGACGGAATATCGGTCAGGATGTCATATTCACCGGCGCGATAGCGCGACAGGGCTGCGGCCAGGTCGTCCTGAACAAAGTAGTTCACTTCGTCGATCTGGACATTGGCGGCGTCCCAATAGGTTTCGGACTTGACCGACTTGATATAGCTGCCGGGCACCCATTCCGTAGGCGTATAGGGACCGTTCGAAACGATGTTCTCGACCTTGGTCCACTCATTGCCGACTTTTTCGATCACATGCTTTGGCACGGGATAGGCGGTGTAGTGGGTCAGCGCCTGCAGGAAGAACGGCGTGGGGCCTTCAAGGGTGATCTCGACGGTCTTGTCGTCGATGGCCTTGACGCCGAGCTCGTTGAAATCGGTGACGGTGCCATCGGCAATTTCCGAACCATTGAGGATCGGGAACTGCAGATAGGCATAGTCCGAAGCGGTCTTGGGATCGAACAGGCGCTGGAAGGCAAAGACGAAGTCAGCGGCGGTCACCGGAACGCCGTCGGACCACTGGATGCCGTCGCGCAGCTTGAAGGTGTAAACGAGGCCATCGTCGGAAACGGTGAAGCTCTCGGCCTGGCCGGGAATGGCCTCGGCATCGGCATCTTCCGTCATCAGGCCTTCAATATAGTCGCCGATGATGCGGTTTTCCCAGTCGCCAGAGGCCTGGTGTGGGTCGATCGAGCCAGGCTCGGAACCATTCATCATGTTGAGCGTCACTGCCGAGGCAGTACTGCTCATAAGCAGCGCCATTACGCCGGCGGATGCGACCGCCTTCCAAGCTGTCGTGAACTTCATGATCGTCCCATCTCCTTGTGGAATTCTTCGTTTCGCTGATGGGCCGCCCTGTTGATGCCGGGCGGCTCTTTTTCTTCGCCTGCGGTTTTTACCCGACGGTCAAGATATGTGGACGGTATTACGCTCTTCCGTCCACTGACAAGCAAAAGATTGACCTAAACGTCACCTGACGGCCGATTGTGAACATTCTTTGCACAGGTCCGCTAGAAGCACAAAATTGCAGCAGACTGGCAAAATACGAAATGACATGCCTGTGCCTGGCCGCGAAGCGCCTCCGCGAACAAGCCTTTGCTAAATTGTGACCTGAGCCAGCTATCCGATGAGGCCACTGCCCTGGGCCAAAAAAATGACCAGCGTCAGCGCAATGAGAACCGCAAAAGGGACCCAGCCGGGCGTCGGGCCGCGCGGCTTGTGCTTTGGCGGCTCCGGCTGCTTCTTGGGCTGCTGGAATTTCAGGACATTATCGTTCATGCCGCGCTTTCCACCAAAGCGGCAACACCCATGCCACCAGCCGTGCAGACCGAAATCAGCGCCCGCTTGCCCGCTTCAGCCGAGAGCATCTTGGCCGTCAGCCCCAGAATGCGCGCGCCGGTGGCTGCGAAGGGGTGGCCATAGGCAAGGCTTGAGCCCTTCACATTGATCTTTGTGGGATCAATCTCGCCCATCACGGTGTCGCGGCCCAGAACGTCCTTGCAATATTTCGGGTCATTCCAGGCCTTGAGCGTGCACAGCACCTGCGCTGCAAAGGCTTCGTGCAGCTCGAAATAATCGATGTCGCCAAAGCCGAGCCCGGCCTTTTCCAGCATTTCCGATACGGCAATGGTCGGCGCCATGAGGAGGCCTTCGCCATGGGCGAAATCATTGCCGGCGACCCGGCCCATCGTCAGATAAGCCAGCACCGGCAGGCCGCGCGCCTTGGCCCATTCCTCGCTGGCCAGCAAGACGCCCGAGGCGCCATCGGTCAGCGGCGTCGAATTGCCGGCGGTCAGCGTGCCATTGCCAGAAGCCTTGTCGAAGGCCGGCTTCAGCGTCGCCATCTTTTCCATGGCCGCATCGGCGCGCACATTATTGTCCCGCACCAGCCCGGCGCACTGAATGAGCAGGTCATCGTGAAAACCCTGGTCATAGGCCGCCGCGGCATTGCGATGGCTGGCTACGGCGAGGCTATCCTGCGCTTCGCGGGTAATGCCCCATTCCTTGGCCATCAGCTCGCAATGCTGCCCCATGGAAAGCCCGGTGCGCGGCTCATTGACCGAGGGCGCCACCGGGGCAAGTTCGCCAAAGGAAAAACCCTTGGTGAACGCTTTGAGCTTCTGGCCGGTCGTCTTGGCCGCATTGGCGCTGAGAAGCCGGTGCTGGAACTTTGACCCGAACACAATCGGGCTGTCGCTCACCGTGTCCGAGCCCGCGGCAATGCCGCTATCGATCTGGCCCGAGGCGATCTTGCCGGCAAGCACCAGCGCTGCCTGCAGGCTCGTGCCGCAGGCAATCTGCATGGTGGTGCCCGGCGTGCGCGGCGACAGGCCCGCGTCGAGCGTCGCCTCGCGGGCAATGTTGAAATCTCTGGAATGATTGATCACGGAGCCCGCAA
>JAEYTY010000097.1 GCA_023433775.1 Pseudomonadota bacterium
CTGCACTTCCATCGGGCGATAGTCGGCCTTGTAGGCCATTTTCGGCGAGTCCTTCACCCAATAGCCGAGATAGACATAGTCCAGCCCGGCCGAGCGCACCTGGGTAATGTGGTCGAGAATGATAAAGGTGCCGAGCCCGCGATGGGAGAGATCGGGGTCGTAGAAGCTATAGACCATCGAGAGCCCGTCCGGCATCACATCGGTCAATGCCACGGCGACCAGGGGCTGGTCCGGGTGATCGCGCAACCGGTATTCGACCAGAACCGACTGCACAGGGGTGTCCTCGACCATATATTCATAGTCCTGGAACCCCATCTGGGTCATCCCGCCACCCACATGCCGGGCGTCGAGATAGCGTTTGAACAGTTCATACTGTTCATGGGTCGCCACGGTCGGCTGAACCGTGTTGATCAGGTCCGAATTGGTTCGCACCACCCGGCGAAAGCGCTTCGACATTTCGAATTGCCCGGCCAGGATACGCACCGACTGGCACGCATTGCAGCCCTCGCAGGCCGGTCGGTAAATCAGGTTCTGGCTGCGGCGGAAACCGTTGTCGCTCAAGAGATGATGCATCGACGACGCCCGGCGCCCGCTCAGATGCGTAAACAGCTTCCGCTCCATGCGGTCCGGCAGATAGGGACAGGGCATGGCAGCGGTCAGAAAAAGCTGCGTAGTTTCGGGCGTCTGGTCCGTCATCGAAGACCTGTTGCTGCGTATCGGGTCAGTGTAGCTTCAGCCCACTCAGCCCGCAACGCCTCAATAGGCGTCGGTTTCCATCGTCCGCATCCGCTGCCAATGGCGCGCCATGGGCGAGCGCCGCACCATCAGCGTGCCGATCAGCAGATCATGCAGCATCTGCCGGCGCGGCGTGAACAGCGCAACGAGCAGAGAAATGGGCAGCGAGATCCAGGCCGTGATCCAGAACACCAGCGCGTGGATGATCGCCAGCCAGCCATCAAGCGGCTGTCCGCGCGTGCGGGTGAGGACAATGTCCATGGCCTGCATCCCCACCGTCGCCCGCTTGGGCGAACCCAGCGTGGCCGCATAGTAGAGCACGATGGCGGCCGGTATCACGAAAACCAGCGACGCCAGTGCCAGCCCAAAGGTGAAAAGGCCCAGCACAATGCCAACCACGCTCAGGATGATCATGATCAGGCCCAGAATGGCAATATCGATGAAATAGGCCGTCACCCGGCGGGTCAGCAGGCCTTCGAACAGCTCGGGCGCACTGGCAGGGTCGGGAAGATCGGGGCGGGCGGTATGGACTTGGCTCATGCTGCACACATTGTTATGTCCTGCCCCCTGCGCAAGAGGTGTGGGCACAGAAATGTGACCATGGCCGCCCCTCTATTTGGCCAGCTTACGCGCCACTTCCAGTGCGAAATAGGTGAGCACCCCATTGGCGCCCGCGCGCTTGAAGGCATAGAGGCTTTCCAGGATCGCCATATCGCGGTTGATCGCCCCTGCTGCCCCGGCCATCTCGATCATCGCGTATTCCCCGCTCACCTGATAGGCATAGATGGGAATGTTGAAGGCGTCGCGTGCCCGCCGCACGATATCGAGATAGGGCATTCCGGGCTTGATCATCACGCTGTCCGCGCCCTCGGCGATATCCTGCTCGATCTCGCGCAGCGCTTCGTCCGAATTTGCAAAATCCATCTGATAGGTGCGCTTGTCCCCCTTGAGCCGGCTGCCAGACCCCACCGCCTCGCGGAAGGGGCCGTAAAAGCACGATGCATATTTGGCCGCGTAGGACATGATCTGGACTTGCTCGAAGCCTTCGGCGTCGAGCGCAGCGCGGATGGCGGCAACCCGCCCATCCATCATGTCCGACGGCGCAATGATGTCCGCCCCGGCCCGCGCCTGCACCAGCGCCGACTTGACCATCACCTCGACGGTCTCGTCATTGAGGATTTCACCGTCCCGAACCAGCCCGTCTTGGCCGTCGCTGGAATATTCATCCAGCGCCACATCGGCAATCAGCCCGATATCAGGCACGGCGCTCTTGATGGCTGCCATGGCGCGGCACATCAGATTGTCGGGATTATAGGCCTCGGCAGCATTCTCGCTGCGCAAATGGTCCGGCGTATTGGGAAAGATCGCCAGCGCCGGAATGCCCGCATCCCGCGCTGCGCGCGCCGCCTCGACCATCAGATCAATCGACAGCCGCTCGACCCCCGGCATGGTCTTGATCGCCGTCCGCTCGTTCTGGCCATCGATGACGAAGAGCGGCCAGATCAGGTCGCGCGGCAGCAATTGGGTTTCGCGCACCATGGCGCGGCTCCACTCCGCTTGCCGCGAGCGGCGCAAACGGCGTCCCGCCAGAAATTCCATGTCGTGCCTGGGCCAATCCTGCGCCATGCCGTCACTCCTCTGTTGTGGACTGCTTAGCAGTGCCCGCCATCCACTCCAAGGCCCGGCTTGTCGCAGACAGGGGCACGGGCTATCAAGGCACCATGTTGTTTCAGGCGCCCAGTCTCGGCCTTTATATTCGTATCGTCGCCATTCTCACCCTGCTTCTGGGCCTGAGCGACACGGCACGCCTTCTCGGCGTCAATCTGGGTGCGGTCAATCCCATTGCCACCATGGGACTTCCAGCCTTTGCCTTTCTCACCGTCTTCTCCGTTGCCCGCCTCTTCGCGGCTGTCGGGCTGTGGATCAAGGCGAGCTGGGGCGCCGTCCTGCTGATCGGCGCGACAACGGTCGAGCTGGGTCTCTATCTTTTCGGCAGCGCCGATGTGCGGATGACGGCATTGGGCTTTGCCATGCGCATCGCGCTTCTCGCCTCCATCCTCATCATCTTCGGCCTCAGCCTGCGCTTCAACCGCGCCGAGGCCGATTGATCAGCCCTTGACCGGGTGAAACTGCTCGATGGTGATTTCCTCTGCGAGAGCATCCTGTGCGCCACCGAAGCTCGTCACTGTCGTGAACCACCGCGTCACCGCGCCATCTATGCGGAATTCAAGCGGCAGCAAAACGGAGTTCGGGGCACCCGACTGCATCTGCTCCAGCGCCGATGCGCCGGGCTGTCGCCGCGCCCGCGCCAGCAATTGAGCCACAGGCGATTGCGGCCCATGCCGCCGCGCCGCCTCATGCAAGCGGTGCATCAGATAGCCCGCAACATCGTCCCAGTTGATGATGGCCTCGCGCACGGGCCCCGGCTGATAGACCAGATCCACCAGGTTGAGCCGCACGCCGCCTTCTGGCGCGCCGCAAATCAAGTTCAGCGCCGCCTCATTGGCCTCCAGAATCCAGAATGCTGCGTCCAGCACCAGGGCAGGGTAGGGGCTGTGCGCGTCCAGCAACAGCCGCGCGGCGTGCCGTACATCCGCCATCTGCGGGCTCAGCCAGTCGCTATCCCCGAACTGGGGAGCAAATCCCGCCGCAACCATCAGCCCGTTTCGCTCTCGCAGCGGCAGGTCCAACGCCTGGGAGAGCCGCATAACTATCGACGCGCTCGGCCGGGCTCGTGCCGATTCCAGAAAGCTCAAATGGCGTGGCGACACATCGGCGGCCATGGCCAGCGCCAACTGGCTCAGTCCGCGTCTCTGCCGCCATTCGCGCAATGCTGTTTCAAACACCTGTGCCTCCGTCCAACATCATCCGCCAACACCCGCAGCAATACCATTACCTGCCAGGTAATTGTTTTCATGACTTGGTTTGAGAGACCATGGGCCATCCGCAATTCCTTATGGAGAACAGCCATGACCGTCGCCGCCCCCAGCCTCTTCCTTCGCTCGCCACAGACCATCTATGTCTATGACGCCGTGGCCTCCGTGGTCATGGGCACTGTACTCGTAGCAGGCGCCAGCTTCGTCGCCGGTTTGGTTGGTTGGCCCGATGCCGCAGCTTTCCTGCTTCCCATTGGGGCCTTCCTCCTCGCCTGGGCGCTCTTCAACTACGCCATCGGATCAGCCGGCGCTCCGGCGCGCAACGCTGTGAATATCAATATCACCATCGACGGGGCCTGGGTCGCGCTCAGCGCCATCCTGCTCATCGTCTATTGGCAGCAGCTGAACACGCTGGGTCACATCCTGCTTGCCGGCCAGATGCTGTTCGTTGCGACCGTCTTCACAATAAAGCTGCGGGGCGCCTCCGACCTGCGCATTTGAGCCCAGGTTTTCCACAAGGCCATCCCGGTTCAATTCGGGGTGGTCAGCGCGCCCAAACAAGGCCCTGTCCCCGTTCACACCCGCGTAAGGTTACAGATTTATCTACTGGTGTAACGAAGAATAAAGCCAAATTCTCATTGCTTTCCAGTAAGATGCTTTTAATCACGCTGCTTAGGGCGATCTTAGTCGGGCAGCCGTAGTTTGGCCTCATGAGATGCGAAAAATCGCACGCAATTAAACAGTGAGGCCCAAATGGCAATGAAGTCCAACGCAGCGGAGGCTCTGGTTCCAGGTCGCTCGGAAAGCCTGAAGCCACTCTATCTTGAAGCAGTATCCCGCGTGGAGCGTCTGCACCGTCGTCTGCTCGACCTGATCAAGGACGAGTTCGATCGTATGGGGTGGGACGACATCAACCCGGTCCAGGCCTTGCTGATGTTCAATATCGGCGATGCCGAACTGACCGCCGGCGAATTGCGCTCCCGCGGCTACTACCTCGGCTCCAATGTCTCCTACAACCTGAAGAAGCTGGTCGAGACCGGCTACATCTTCCAGGAGCGCTCCCGCACCGACCGCCGTTCGGTCCGCATCCGCCTCACCCCCAAGGGTGAGGAAGTGGCGGAGGTGATCGACGAGCTCTATGATCGTCATCTCAAGTCCATCGACAAGGTCGGCGGCCTCGGCGACGACGAATTCGACGGCCTCAACAAGGCGCTGGCCCGCCTTGAGCGCTTCTGGGTCGATCAGATCCTCTACAAGCTCTAATCCGAGCCGAAAACACGACATTTTGGCCCCGCGCGCCACCCAGCCGCGGGGCAAATCTTTTGGGACTAGTGAATTACGTGCGTGGTCGAACCAGCATCGCCATGCCGATGGATTTCGGCATCACCGGCTCGAACCCATATTGCGCATAGAGGTGACGCGCCTCGCCATCGGCAATGAGGCTCACATAGGCTCCAATAGGCGCATTCGCGGCCAGCTGATCCATCAGTGCCGCCATGATGGCCTTGCCCAACCCCTTGCCCTGATGCTCAGGTTCCAGTGCAATATCGACGATCTGGAAAGCAGTGCCGCCGTCGCCGATGACACGGCCCATGCCCACCACGTGCCCATTGTGGAGCACCGACACTCCGAACCAGCTATTGGGCAGGCCCTTGCTGGCTTGCTCAGCCGTCTTGGCGCTAAGGCCGGCAGAAACACGCAGCCGCAGAAAATCCTCTATGCCCGGAACCTGCGGAACGATGCTGTAGCCGTCGATCATAACCGTTGCATGAGCCGCGTGAACATCAACAGGCCCTCGGGCCACGGCCCGTGGCCGGATTCGACATTGATATGTCCGGCTTCGCCCGCCTGATGAAAGTCTGAGCCCCAGCACGACGAAAACTCCGCCGCGCGCTCCAGCGTCACATAGGGGTCATTGCTGGACGCGACCACCAGGGACGGAAAGGGCAGGGGATCGCGCGGAATTGGCCGAAACACATGGATGGCTTCAGGCGCCGCAGGGCTGAGTTCCACGTCGGTCGGTGCGACCAGAAAGGCGCCCTTCACATTGCCCGGCAAGCGCGGCGCGGCATGAACGAGAGCCGAAACGGAGGTCGAATGGGCCACAAACACGATAGGCCGCGTGGTCATTCGCGCTGCCTGCTCGATGGTGGAAATCCAGTCGTCGGCCTCAGGCTCCCACCAGTCCGCCTGTTCAACAATCGCCGCCGTCGACATCTTTTCGGCCCAGCGCATCTGCCAATGGCCGGGCTTTATCCCGCCAAGGCCGGGCAGAATGAGAATATCCGCATCGGCAATTCTCATTCGCCAAATACCCGCGCAAAGATCGTGTCGACATGCTTGAGGTGATAGCCATCGTCAAACATCGCGTCGATTTGTGACTCACTGAGAGTAACTTGCGGGTCATCCTTCAGGTTCTGCGCAAACAGCCCGGCCCGGTCTCCGCGATGCTCCCAGACCTTCATGGCATTGCGCTGCACGGCAGCATAGCTGTCTTCACGGCTATAGCCGGCTTGCGTCAGCGCAAGCAGCACACGCTGCGAATTGTGCAAACCGCCGAGCAGATCAAGATTCTTGCGCATGTTCTCGGGATAAACGACCAGCTTCTCGATCACCCCGGTCAGCCGCGCCAGCGCGAAATCGAGCGTAATCGTGCCATCCGGCCCGATCATCCGCTCAACTGACGAGTGCGAAATATCGCGCTCATGCCAGAGCGCCACATTTTCCAGCGCCGGGGTCACCATGCCACGCACAAGGCGCGCCAGACCGGTTAGGTTTTCGGTCAGCACCGGATTGCGCTTGTGCGGCATGGCCGAGGAGCCCTTCTGGCCGGGCGAGAAGAACTCCTCGGCCTCGAGCACTTCGGTGCGCTGCAGGTGACGGAGTTCGGTCGCCACGCGCTCGATGGACGAGGCGATGACGCCCAGCGTCGCAAAGAACATGGCGTGGCGGTCGCGCGGGATCACCTGCGTGGATACCGGTTCGATGGCGAGTCCCAGCTTCTCGGCCACATAAGTCTCCACCTGCGGGTCGATATTGGCGAAGGTGCCAATGGCGCCCGAAATCGCGCAGGTGGCAATTTCCGCCCGTGCCGCAACCAGCCGGGCCCGGTTGCGCGAAAACTCGGCATAGGCCTCGGCCAGCTTCACGCCAAATGTCGTCGGTTCGGCATGAATGCCATGGCTGCGCCCGATGGTGATAGTGTTCTTGTGCTCAAAGGCGCGCTTCTTCAGTGCTGCCAGCAAGGCATCGATGTCGGCCAGCAGAATATCGGCGGCCCGCGCCAACTGCACCGAAAGCGTCGTGTCGAGAATGTCCGAAGACGTCATGCCCTGATGCACGAAGCGCGCTTCCGGGCCGACGATCTCGCTGAGATGCGTCAGAAACGCGATCACATCATGCTTGGTGGTGCGCTCGATCTCGTCAATCCGCTCGACATCAAAACCATAGTCGCCTCGCTCCGCCTTGCGGGCATTCATCACGTCCCAGATTTTCTGCGCGCTCTCCTTGGGCACGACGCCCAGTTCAGCCAGCTTGCTCGTCGCGTGCGCCTCGATCTCGAACCAGATGGCGAAGCGGTTCTCGGCCGACCAATTGGCAACCATTTCGGGGCGGGAATAGCGCGGGATCATGGGTTCTTGCCTTGCAGATAATAGATTTCAGTCAATGAATGGGGATGGTGAGGGCCTACGCCCGATGCACCATCGCTGCCTCGCGGATCGCCTTGATCCGTCCTGCATAGGTAGAGCTGTCGTTACCGCCGGCAATCGACGAGCCCGCGACCAGCACATTTGCCCCGGCGTCGGCCAGTGCCCGCGCATTGTCCGCGCTGACGCCGCCGTCAACCTCCAGGTCAATAGCGCGTCCACCAATCAGGGCCCGCGCCTGCCGCAGCTTGTTGAGGCTTTCCGAAATGAATTTCTGGCCGCCAAAGCCCGGATTGACGCTCATCACCAGCAGCAGGTCGATATCGTCGATCACATGCGCCAGTTCTGAAACCGGCGTGGCCGGATTGATCGCTACGCCCGCCTTCTTGCCCAGCGCACGGATCGCCTGCAGTGAACGGTGCAGATGCGGACCGGCTTCGGCATGGACCGTAATGATATCGGCGCCAGCGCCCGCGAACTCCGCCAGATAGGGGTCGGCCGGAGAAATCATCAGATGCACATCGAAGGGCAGGGTGGTGACCTTGCGAATGCTCGACGTCACCAGCGCGCCAAAGCTGATATTGGGCACGAAATGCCCGTCCATCACATCGACATGGATATAGTCGGCCCCACCCGCCGCCAGCGCCGCCACCTCTTCGCCGAGGCGCGAAAAATCTGCGGCCAGAATGGAGGGGGCGATGCGGATCGGAAGCTGGTTCATCAGGCTGTGGCCTCGGGCGCCATTAACGTGATTGCCATATAGCGCCCGCCGCCCCACGGCAAGCGCGGGGCGGCGGAAATGCCGAAAGGCTTAGCCTTCCAGCCACTTCACCTGTTCTGGCGTCAGCTTGATATCGAAAGCCGACATACTATCGTCAAGCTCGGCCAGCGTGCGCGGCCCGATCAGCGGCACGCTGGGGAAATCCTGCGCCAGCACATAGGCCAGCGCCACATGGATCGGCGACTTGCCCAGCTTGTTCGCCAGTTCGATTGCGCGGTCCCTGCGACCGAAATTCTGGTCACTGTACCATGCCGTAACCAGCTCCTCATTGTCGCGCTTGTCGCGTCCCGCCCGGTCGGTGAAGAAGCCGCGGGCCTGGCTCGACCAGGAGAAATTGGTCACCTGCCGGTCAACTAGCCACTGCTTGAAGTCCGGTGTCGACGCGGTAACGCAACCCGGCCAAAGCGGGACGAGCATTTCAGCGAGCGCAAAATTGTTGGACAGCACCGAGGGCTTCGTCTTGCCGGTGCGCTCGGCATAGGCAATCGCCTCGTCCATGCGCTCCTCGGTCCAGTTGGAGCCGCCAAAAGGCCCGCGAATGCGTCCAGCTTTCACCTCGGCATCCATAGCATCCACAAATTCACCCACCGGCACGTCCAGATTGTCGCGGTGCATGAAATAGACGTCGACATAGTCCGTCTGCAGCCGGTCGAGGGACTCGGTCAGCTGCTTGCCGATGACGTCGGGATAGCAGAGCGGGGAATGCGCGCCTTTGCCGATCAACACCGCCTGTTCGCGTACACCGCGACTGGTGTGCCATTCGCCAAAGAGCTTTTCGGTGTAGCCCGCAGCATAGACATAGGCGCTGTCGAACACATTGCCGCCCTTCTCCCAGAAGGCGTCGAGCATGATCGCGCCCGAGGCGAAGGTGCGGAAATCCTCAAAGCCCATGGCCACTGCCGAGGCAGGCTTGGAAATGCCCGGAATGGTCCGCTTGGGAATGACGCCGCTATTCGGTCCGAGCACCCGATTGTCGAGCGTCTTTGTGCGGACGCTCGGGCTTTCGACCGAAAAGCTGATCCCGGCATCGGCGCGCCATTTGTCGAGCACGCGCAGATTGCCCAGCGTATCAGCCCAGCTCATGCCGGGCGTCGAGAATTCATGTTTGCCCGCGAGAATGGCTGCCGACGCTGCCTCCGCCTCGAACGAATAGACATGGCGTTCTTCGGCGACGCTCAGCGTTTCCGTCTTGCCGCCTTTGATGATGTCGATGCGTCCGAGGCCCTTGGCCCTGTTGCCGCCCGCAAACCAGAAATCGGGCACCTCGATGCGGCCTTCCGAGCCATGGATGCGCAGCACATTGTCGAGATTGGCCATCACCGCGCAGGAGACCTGCGCCACGATCCCGTCCTCGAAGGTCAACACCGCCGCGGCCCAGTCATCGGTGCCTTCGGCGTTGAGCCTGGCAGCGCCCGAAACCTTGACCGGATCGGCAAACCCCTTGCCCGACGCTGCCCCGGCGATCAGCCGCGCCATGGAAACGGGATAGCAGCCCACATCCATGATGCCGCCGCCCGCCAGCGCCGACGCAAACAGCCGGTGCTCGGGCTGGAACTTGCCCATCGAGAATCCAAAGCTCGACTGGATCATCCGCACTTCGCCAATGGCGCCGGATTTGATGAGGTCCAGCAATTGCGCCGTCTGCGGGTGAAGGCGATACATGAAGGCTTCGCCGGCAAAAGTACCGGCCTTGCGATGCGCATGGAACACTGCATCCGCCTCATGGGCGCTCAGTGCCATCGGCTTTTCCACCAATACATGCTTGCCCGCCTGCGCGGCCTTTATTGCCCACTCGGCGTGCCCGGTATGCGGCACGGCAATATAGACCGCGTCGATCTCTTTGTCGGCCAGCAGCGCGTCATAACCATGCACGATCCGCGCCGTCGGGAAGGTTTCGGCCAGGCCCGGCTTGTCAGGGCTGCGCGTCGCAATGGCCGTCAGAACGCCATGCTCGGATTGCGCCACGCCATCGCGAAACGATTGCGCAATGCTGCCGGGGCCGATAATGCCCCAACGGATTTTTGTCTCTGTCATGGTCGCGTTCCTCGCACACGCCGTCCCGGTTCGGGACTGGCCGAATATCTGCTGTGCGGCGTTGGTCGCCGCCTTGATTTATCCAGCAAATATAGCGGATTCTCGTCACTGCGCGCGGCTTTCTGCAAGGAAAATCGTGGTTTTCCCGCACCCGTCCACAAGCGTCTTTGGCAAATGTATTACGGGACGCTCTTCGCCTTCGCCGCCCGGGCCCGCAGCGCGGCGGTGTGGTTCAGCGCAGTGGCCAGCGCCCACAACGTCAGCAGGCCTGCGCCCAGGATCAACCCGTCGAAAACGGGTTCGGGCTGGCGGGGAGTCTTGACCACCTGCAGGAACATGCTGATCACCGTGCCGGTCGCAAAAACCGCCAGACCCTGCTGGCCCAGCGTCCGCAGCGGTGCGGCATAGCGAGAGCGCGCAAAAGTCACCATCAGCGGCATATACCCGAGCACATAGAACAGGGCCAACGCGTGCAGCAGGCGCGGCAGTGCCAGAAATGTCTTGTCGAACCCGGTGATGTAAAACGGAGCCCCCACTTGGCTGAGCACGCTGAGAGCAGCCCGCCCCGCCGCACCAAGTTCCGGCACTTTCACCCAAAACAGCACGCCGATCAGAAAGGCCGCGGCGGCGGCATAAAGCGTGCGATTGAAGGCGATGAAGCTCGTGCCGCTTTTCATCGCCATGCCCGAAAGCAGGCCAGTGACGAAGAGCAATTGCCACGAAAATGGGTTGAAGAACCAACCGCCGGAATTGGGAAAATTGGGCAGGTTGATGCGGAATTGTCCGGCCACCGCCCATATCGCTATTGAGAGGCCCAGCATCAACCACGGCCGGCGCAGACCCACCAGAATGGCCAGCGGCGTCGCCAGAAGCAGCATGGTGTAGAGCGGCAGGATGTTGAGATAGCCCAATTGATGGGTGAGCAATGGAATGCCGATCAACGCCTGCAGAGGCTGACTGAGCACCGGCTCGACATTGTTCCTCAGCAGCACGACCGGCATCGCAAACCAGAGCGCCGCACCCGCGAAAATGGCGAGGCAAAGCATGGTGATGGCGATATGCACAAAGTAGAGCTGGCGCGCCCGTGCCCAGACCCGCGCTGTTGCGGTCCAGAGATTGCCGCTGCGGAAGCCGCCGGAATAGGCCAGCCCGGCCGCCATGCCCGACATGAAGACAAAGGCTTCGGCGGAGTCTGAAAAGCCGAAATTGCGGTTGGTGAAGGTTTCGTAGATCGTGCCGGGCACGTGGTTGATGAAAATCATCACCAGCGCCAAGCCCCGGAACATGTCGAGCCTTGGATCCCGACCGGCAGGCGAGGCGACCGCGCCGGAGACTTGCGGCACGAATGCCGCGCGAATGGCGCTCCACCCCCAAGCAGTCGGCGAACGCAGCGTCATCTCAGGCGACGACATGGCTGGATGTCCCTATCACAGCCGGCATCTCCCGGCCTTCGATTGCGGGCTTGGCACCTGTCCATGCGGCGAAAATGGCGCGTTGCTCCAGGATGACCGAACTGGGTTCGGCTTCCATGTCCGAGAGGAACAGCCTCGTCTTCCGGCGGCGCACCGGCAGCGAGGTCGCCCAGATCAGCAGCGGCGCTGCGAGTGCAGGGACGGTTGCCGGCGCCAGCCACAAGGCGCTGCCAGGCGCCGCGATGAGAACGCCGCCCAATGCCAGCCCGGCAAAGGCCGTTATCCACCAGCTTGCACGAAAGGCATCGGCCGGCGGCACGCGCGTCTGGCCCCGTTCCGTCGCCGGCCAGCCTCCGTCAAGGCGCAGCAGCACCTGCAGCACGGAGCGGCTCTGCATCATCAGCATGGTGGGCGCGAGGAGCGTCGACAGCAGAATTTCCCCGACCACCGAGAGCAGCACAATGGGCGTGCCGCCAAAGCGCCTGTTCTGGCCGTCAAACACGCCCCGGATCAGCACCATCAGCTTCGGCGCAACCAGGATCACGGCCACCGCAACGCCAAGCACCCATATGGGAATAGTCGCCGCCCCAAAGCCTGTCACAATGGCAGGCAAATTAGGCAGGAGAGCACCGACAATGCTGGCCGCCAGCAGCAAGAGCCAGAGTGGGGAGGCGAGATAGGCCATGATCCCCTGCACGAAGGTGAACCGGCTCCAGATCTTGAGTCCCGGGGCGGAAATCAGCCGCCCATGCTGCAGATTGCCCTGGCACCAGCGCCGGTCGCGCTTGGCATATTCAATGAGGTTATCCGGCGCTTCCTCGTAAGAACCCTTGAGGCTGGTGTCGACCTCAACGGTCCAGCCGGCACGGGACAGCAAGGCGGCCTCAACATAGTCATGGCTGAGGATATGCCCGCCGAATGGCGGTGTTCCCGACAGTTCGGGAAGCCCGCAACTCGAGGCAAAGGCGCTCATGCGCACCATCGCATTGTGCCCCCAATAGGGCCCCTCACGTCCCTGCATAAGGGCGGCGCCACGCGCATAGGTCGGCGAGAGATAGGCAGCGGCGAACTGGATGGAGCGCCCAAAAAGCGTCTGGGCGTTGATGATGGTGGGAACGCTCTGCAGCAGCCCCAGCCTGGGGTCGGCCTCGAACCGCCTCGCCATCCGGACGATGGTTTCGCCCTCCATCAGGCTGTCGGCGTCAAGGATCAGCGCAAAGTCGTAAGCGCCGCCCGAACGGGAGACAAAGTCCTCGATATTGCCCGCCTTGCGCCCCAAATTGCGTTCCCGCCGGCGATAGAACATCCGGCCCTGGCTATCGGGCTCGTTGAGCAGCCGCCCGAACTGAACCACTTCCTCCGCAGCGATGTCGACGGCCTGCGTGTCCGACAGAACCGCGAAGTGGAACTGATCGGCAACGCCAAGCGCGACAAGGCTCCGGTTCATCGCCGCGATGCGCGAAAACGTGGCGACAGGGTCCTCATTGTAGATTGGCACGAGGATCGCAGTCCGCGAAACGAGCGGTGTATTGGTGGGGGCCGTGGGTGCCGAAGGCGCAAAAACACCGAGCACGGCCGCTATACTTCCCCAGACCAGCCAGAAGCCGGTAATCGCCACCAGCACGGCGCGCAGCAGGTCGAGCAGATTGAGCCCGCCTTCGCCCGTGAACAGCAGGAACAGCCATGCGCCGCCCAGGCTGAGGCCTGCTGCGGCGATCAGGGCAAAGAAGCGAAAGATTGCCGGACGGATCATGACGCGGTTAGCGGCTCGCAAAGGGCCAGAGCGTGGCGCGGATCGTGTCCATCAGAGATCGTCTGGCCTCCAGTGCCTGCTTGGGCATGTGCATGGGCGCATAGGGCAGGCCGGATTCGACGCGAAAATCAGCGGCATGTTTCATTCTGCGGGCCTCCACTGATAGAGCCAGGTTTCGGTAAGCTTTGTGCCCAGGCCTATCAGATAGGCCTTGAGCTCAAGCGTCGCGCCGGGTTCGGCCTCGACATCCATCACCAGCCGCCAGACGCCATTGGCGTCGACGCGCGACAGGACCGAGTTGCGCATCACCCCGCCACCGACACTGGCAAGAACGTCGATAGGCGTGCCTGCGGGCATTGTGTCGAGATCACCGCCTTTGAAGTCGACGACGAATTTGCGGAGGTTCGAAGCGTTCTCGACGCCTGACACGCCGCCAACGCCCGCTCGTGTCTCCACTATATGCGCCATTTTTGAGGCAGGGTCGGGGTCGAGATCACCCCAGACCAGTCGGTATTGGTATTCGCGCTTTTCCCCGGCCAGAGCCGGTTCCGACGGGATCCAGAACGCCACGATATTGTCGTCGGCTTCGAGCTTGGCCGGAATTTCGATCAGGCGCACCATGCCCTGACCCCATTCACCCACAGGCTCGACGCGGATCGAGGGGCGGCGCTCGTAATGGGCGCCCGCATCCTGGTAACTCTCGAAATCGCGCCCGCGCTGATAAAGCCCGAACGCCTTTGGATTGGTTTCGGCCAAATAGGAATTGCCGAGCCAGTCACTGTTATTCAGGGCCCGCCAGAGCACTTCGCCGCTGGCGCGTTCAATCAGCAGGCCATTGCTGTCGTGCACCTGCGGGCGATAATCGTCGAAGCCGCCACGATTGGCTTCCGCATAGAGGAACATGGAGGTGAGGGGGGCGACGCCCAGCTCCTTGATATCGGTGCGGAAGAACAGGCGCGCCGTCACGTCCATGACGCTGGCCTGTTCGGCATCATTGCCCGGCGTGATGACAAATCGATAGGCGCCCGTCAGGCTCGGGCTTTCGAGCGCCGCATAAACCACGAGCGGCGCACCCTCCGATGGCTTTTCGATGTAAAATTCAGAAAAGCGCGGAAATTCCTCGGGCACGTCGACCCAGGAATTGAGCACAATGCCGCGCGCGCTGGCGCCATAGATATTGTTCCGCCCCAGGGCCCGGAAATAGCTGGCACCCAGAAATGTCACCAGTTCATCCACGGCGTCTGGCCGGTTCAGCGGGTAATTGACCCGAATGCCTGCAACCCCGGGAAACTCGGCGCTTTCCGCAGCCTCGCCAACATTTGCATCGTGATAGTTGAAGTCTGACGCCTGGAACGCAATCGGACGCGCGGTGCCGTTCTCGATCTCGAAAACCTTCACTGGCTCATTATAGAGCCATCCAAGATGGAAGGCTTGCAACTGATAGCCCGCAGGCTCGCCGGCCCATTTACTGGCCTCGCCGCGATACTGGATCAGGCGATAGGCGTCATAGTCGAGGCTCTCGAATCCGGCCGGGATATCGACCCTTACCGGGGCGTAGGGCTCAGCCGCCATCGCCTCAAGCCGGGCACTGAAATTGTCGAAATCGAACGCAACACCGCTGTCATGCTCCTGTGCCAGAAGCGGTGTGGTCAGCGATGTTGTCGCCGCCAGAAAAAGTGAAAAACCGAGGCCAGTCAGAACTGTACGTCGATTAAGTCGGGTATTTTCGAGAAGCGGCACAGCGGGTCCTGCATGGAAATTTTGGCCCGTTGTTGGGCAATCCACGAATGCCGCCTAGATCAAAAAGTTGCTGCATGGGTCCCATGTGAGATTTGCATGGTTCGCCCGGGCATTTGGCCGGTCTGGACATGCGGGTTTTGGGTCGGAGGACACTTCACCACCCCAAAAATCTCACTTTGTTTAGACCGACCTGTAAAATCGGGGTTGCACCAAATCCCCTGTGTCTCTATGTCTCCGCACCAGTCGGGGCGTAGCGCAGCCTGGTAGCGCATTTGTCTGGGGGACAAAGGGTCGTGGGTTCGAATCCCGCCGCTCCGACCAGCCTTCTTTCACCGTCAAGAAGAAGGGCACGCAGCGCCGCGTGCCTATTGAGCTGGAGTCGGCCGTGCCACTGATTGAGCATGACTTGCAGACCGCCATTCCGCTTTGGCCGCAACTCGAAGGCGCATTGCCTGCGCTGATCAATCACTCCGAAAACCACACATTCCGTCTCGACGTGCCCGGTGTTGATACCTTCACCCTGCGCGTGCACCGCTCCGACTATCAAAGTGCGCGCAATATCGAGAGCGAACTGGCCTGGCTGAGCGCGCTGCATCGGGACACCAGCCTTTCGATTCCCGAACCCGTTGCGGGCGGCAATGGCGACCTTCTGCAAAGCTTTGTCACCAGCGATGGCGTGCGACGCCATGCCGTCCTGTTCCGCTTCATCCCCGGACAGGAGCCCACGCCCGACAGCAATCTCGTCGATCTGTTCCGGGTTCTGGGCGATTACGCGGCGCATTTGCACCTGCACGCCATCAACTGGCGGCGCCCCGATGGCTTTGCCCGCCAGGCCTGGAATGCCGCCACCATTCTCGATGCCGATGGCCTATGGGGCGATTGGCGGATGGCTCCCGGCGTCACTCCGGAAATCCGCCTCCTGCTCGACCGCGTCGATGCCTCTTTGTGGCGGCGCCTGGGCGAATACGGCACCAGCCCCGATCGCTATGGCCTCATCCACGCGGACATGCGCCTGGGCAATCTGCTCGTCGATGGTGACTCGGTCAGCCTCATTGATTTTGACGACAGTGGCCTCTGCTGGTTTGCCTACGACTTCGCCGCCGCTATCTCCTTCCACGAGACCCATCCATCGGTTCCCGCGCTCAAGACCGCCTGGCTCGAAAGCTACAGCGCCGTTCGCCCGCTGACGGCCGAGGACATTGTCGCCATGGATTGCATGGTGATGCTGCGGCGCATGGCGCTTCTGGCCTGGATTGGCTCCCATTCAGAGACCAGGCTGGCCCAGACCCATATGCAGGGCTTTGCCGAACGCACCGCCGAGCTCGGCGAGCGCTATCTGCGTGGTCCGCTCTGGCCCTGAGGCAGGGCTGAACGCAGTCTTTGCGTGCCGACCGGCGCTCTTTGAGCATTTGTCCCGCGCGGGGCAGGCTTCTTCGCAACGCCAAAATTATACGCGTTGAGACCCCAGACCAGCCCGTAAAACAGCCAGCTGTGCCGCCAATGCTCGCCCTCATGCAGTGATGAGCAGAAGATAATCCCCATGAGGGAAATCAGCAGCGCCACGGCGATTTCGTCGCCGGTGCGGCGATAGTTCCGGATCGAAACGACGACGCTGCCGATGGCCAGCGTGACATAACTGATGCCGCCGCCCCAGCCATAATTCACGAAGGAACTGAGCCAGATGTTATGGATCGGCTCGGGGAAAATCTTTTCGAGCTGGATGACGCCGACCCCGATCGGGTTCTGCATGATCATCGGCAGCACCAGCAAATAGCGCCCATAGCGCCCCTGTTCGCCCAGATCATAGGATTTGGCAAAGGTCAGTCGATCGAGCAGCTTTTCGGTAAATTCGGCCGACGTGAAGCTGGCGACGGCAAACAGAATGATGCCGACCAAAACGACGCTACCGGCAATCAGCACCAGTCTCTGCGGTCGCTTGCGGTTCTGGAAATAGATATAGACAAACAGGCAGAACATCGCGGCGACGACGGCGATACGCGAGAACGACAGCAGGATCCCCAGCAGCACCATCGCCATCGCGCCAAGCAGCAAAATCTTGCTGTAGCCCCGCCTCGGCAGGAAGTAGGCGCAGAAAATGATCGCCGGGATCAGGAACGAGCCATACATATTGGGGTCATCAAGCAGCCCCTTGCCGCGGCCATCCCAGGTCAGCAATTCCATCTGCAGCAGGAAGCCGACAGTGCCCAGCACCGAGCCGATGACGCAGGAGACAATATAGACCTTCATGAAAGTCTCGAAATGCCGGCGGTTCCAGCTCATCGACACAAAAGCGGCAATCACGCCGATGGAAATGGCGAAGGTCTTGGCAATAAGCTCGAAGGCAACATTGGGCTCGCCGATATGGGGCATCGAGGCGACAAAGAACGAAATGAACCACGCCCCCAAGAGCAGCGCCAGGAAGACCGCCCTCCGCGTCACTTCCTGCTTCTGGAACAGCGTCGCGTGCAGCATCGTCATCAGGAACGAGATGATGAACAGGATATCGACGGGGGAGGGGCGCATCAGCGTATAGTTCATGGCGACCACTGCCAGCATGAACAGCGAATTCCGCAGCGAAAACAGCGTAAAGCGCGCTGCCGCCAGGTTTACGCCCGTGTCATGTGTGCCCGCGCTCATACTCATGGCGCCAACCCGTATCCGAGCAGGAATTCCATGCGGCCCAGCCCCTCGCAATCTTCTGCGCTGGAGGCAAAGTGCGTTTTCGCCTCATCATTGACGCAGCGATAGACCGGTACACTGTTCAACTGCTGGTCGGCAAAAAGCCAGCCGCCCGTTCGGTCGCGTCTATAGCCCCCAGCCTCGCAGCTACCGTCTTCCGCCAGCACCTGATCGAGATAACCCGCCGACAGGCTTGAACACTCGGCGATCTTGACGCTGGCGACGCCATCAGGCGCGCGCGTCAACATATAGGCCACTAGCCGATCCTGGAGATAATCGGCGCGCTCGCCGGTCATCGGCCCGCTTGATGTCACATAGAGTTTCCGCGCCGGCTCCACCCAGCGGGTGAGCGCCATCCCCACCTGCACGGGTTCAGGCTGCCGCCCAAGTCCCAGCGCAACCTCATGGAAAACGAGGTAGCGGCTTTCAAAGCCTTCGCCCGGCGGGACATAGATATAGGTCAGCAAGAACCGCGACTTGACCGCGCTGCTGCCATTGGCCGGGTTGATGATATTCGCATAGGCCATGAGCTCGGTCTGCGCCGGGCGCTGCCACTCGGTTTCGTCCAGATTGACCAGCGGCTCCTTCAAATCGACGAAGGAGATCTTGTCGGCCGAGAGCGACAGCCGCAATCCGCCAAACCATGCGTCGACCGAAATGGCGGCGACCGCGCCAAAATCCTCGAAATAGCCCACGCCCGGCCCAACGAAGCCAACATCGCTTGCCCTGCCATCGAGGCCCGGCTCATTCCACGCGCCCTCAAAATATTTCGTCCATTCGGTCGGTTCGGCCATTGGCGCGCGTGCCACGATGGTCTGCCAGTCTGAATTGCGCAGGCAATAGCCATAGAGATAGCCATCGCGCCCATCGATCATCGTGCAGTCGCCCTCGCCGGTGATCCGCGCGCGCTGCGGCTCATCCGGGCCGGTTACGACCGTGCCGAGATCGGTCCAGGTAAGGCCCTCGTCGAGCGAGCGGGCCATCGCCATCGACTTGTCCGTGCGCCCTTCATTATAGTCGCAGGCGCCTTCCTGATGCACGAAGCCAAGCACCGTGTCGCCGTCTCGAACGGTCGATGTCAGCCAGCTTCCGCAGTCATTGAGGCTGCCCGGCTCACCCTCGTGAAACAGTGGCTGCCGCTCCCCGCCCATGTCCCATAGCGTCGCGCCATCTATGGCATAGGTGGTCGCATTGGCGCTGAACCCGCGAAATGAGCCATCGGCCAGCCGTAGCGCAGTGAAGGGAGCATCGAGCTCGTCGGGAAACGGCCCGCGCACGACAATCGGCGGTCCCACCCGAACACTCAGGCAGTCGACACAGTTCTCGCTGCTGGCCGTTCCCTGACCCGTCGCGACAGCGCCCCCCAAAAGGAGCAGGGCAACAGAACCAGCCAGTCGAAGCAGGGCAGGTTTCCTCATGCGCCTAATATGCGTTTTCCGAGGTGAACAGCCGGATCGGGGTCATGAACAGGATATAGGCGTCGAGCAGGATCGACCAGTTTTCGATATAATAGAGGTCGTGATTGACGCGCTGGATGATCTTTTCGAGCGTATCGGTCTCGCCGCGCCAGCCATTGATCTGCGCCCAGCCGGTGATTCCGGGCTTGACGCGGTGGCGGGCAAAATAGCCTTCCACGGCCTCATAATAGAGCTGGTTCTCCGCCTTGGCCTGCAGGGCATGGGGGCGGGGGCCGACGATGGACAGCTCACCCTTCAGCACATTGACCAGCTGCGGCAATTCGTCGATCGAGGTCTTGCGGATAAACCGGCCGACGCGGGTCACGCGCGGGTCATTCTTGGTCACCAGCTTTGCCGCATTGGTGTCGAGCATGTCCGTCCGCATCGAGCGGAACTTGTAGATGCGGATCTGCTCATTGTTGAAGCCGTGGCGCGGCTGCACGAAGAACACCGGCCCCTTGCTCTCAAGCTTGATGGCAATAGCGGTGATCAGCATGATCGGCGACAAAAGGATCAGTGCCGCCAGCGCCACCGTCTTGTCGAAAATCCATTTGAAAATCAGGTTCCAGTCCGAAATCGGCCTGTCCGCCATGTCCAGAACAGGCAGGTCCCCGACATAGGAATAGGCCTTGTCGGTGAATTTCAGCTTGCTCATATGGGCCGAGAGGCGAATGTCGACCGGCAGCACCCAGAGCTGGGTCAGCATGTCGAGCACACGCTTTTCCGCCGAGAGCGGCATCGAAACAATGACAAGGTCGACCTGCGTGCGCCGGGCAAATTCGATCAGGTCCGAAACCTTGCCCAGCTTGTGATAACCCGCCACCATCTCCGGCGAGCGTTCGCCGATGCGGTCGTCAAACAGACCCAGCAGATTGATATCCTTGTCGGCGCCGGCATTGATCTGCGCGATCAGTACATCGGCATCCTTGCCACCCCCGACGATCACCGTCCGGCGCTTCAGCCGGCCCTGCGCCGTCCAGCGCTGCACCAGATGACGTAGCACCAGCCGGAACGCAACCAGCATCACGGCGCCTGACACGAACCAGCTCAAGAGCCAGACGCGTGACAGCAGGTCGCTGGCCTTGAAGAAGAATATGCCGACCGTAAGGATCATGATCGTTGCCAGCCACGCTGCCAGCACACGTGCCATCTGCCCGGCAAAGGTGCGGTATGCCGCGATACGATGCGAGCGGACGGCGTTGAGCAGGATATTGGCGAGAAGCGCCGTGGCCAGGATCACCGGCAGGTAAATCCCCTCGAGCCCCGGCTCCACATAGCCAAGATGGATGCCATAGCCGAGGATGATCAGCAGGGCCGCCTCGGCCAGTTGCGCCACCCCGGTAATGACGGCGCCGGAATAATTCCGCTCGGCCGGCTGGCGGATGACCTGTTCTGCCGCAGGCGACAAAACCAGCCCGTCAGCATGGGCTGCGGAACCGCGCGAGGCGTGCTCCTGGATGGCCTGCTTGGGATCAACTCGAAACATAATGACTACCGACGCACCTTCGTTGGCGTCCATTCTGCGCCACAGGCGTTTATAGTCAGTGAAGCGAAGCCGGTGCTTTGCCCCTACTCGCCGCATAAAGGGCTTCTATCGCCCCGGCCATGCGAGTCACCGAGAACTCTGTCTTCACATGGATCAGGCGTTTGCCCATCTCAGCATCCGCAGCCTCCGGATTGTCGAGAAAGGCCTGCATCGCCGCCGCCAGGGCCACAGGGTCATTGGGCGGCACCAGGCTTGATGCCGTCGGTCCAAAAATTTCGCCGATCCCCCCAACATTGGTCGCAATGACCGGAAGCTGCGCCGCAGCGGCCTCGATCACCACATAGGGCAGGGATTCCGCCAGTGAGGGCACGATGGCGCATCGCCCCTTGGCAAATGTTGGTCGCGCCGGCTGCGCGCCGAGCAGGCGAACACGTTCGCCAAGCCCCAACTCCTCCAGCCGCGCCTCCAGCGCCCCACGCTCGGCGCCATCGCCGGCCATCACCAGTGTCGCCGGTGTCCCGTCCGGCCGCTTCACTCGGGTCAGCGCCTCCACCAGCGAAAAAATGCCCTTGAGGGTCCGCAATTCGCCCACAAACACAAAATCCGCGGCATCCGTGGCAATTTTGACCGGCTCGAATTCTTCCGGTGTCACGCCATTGTGAATGACTTTGATGGGGCAGGTGGGCTTGCCGATCAGCGCCGCATAGGTCCGGCGCGCATAATCGCTCTCGAAAATGATCGCCGAGGTCTGCGCCATCAGGAACTTTTCCAGGCGGTGAAAGAGCCGACCTGAGCTGGACGTCGTCGGATAATGCAGCACCCCGCCATGCGGCGTATAAAATGCCTGAGCCTTGCCACCCCCAAACCGGGCCAGCCGCGCATAAAATCCGCCTTTGGCCCCGTGGCCGTGCAAAATATCGACGTCGAGCTTGCGGGCCAGCTTGCGCACCGCGAACGGCGTCGTCAGGTCACCCTTGCCAAACAGGCGCGGCATGGCAAACCGGTGAATGCCCAGCGCCGCATAGGATTCCAGCGCCGTCAGTTTCTCTTCGGTCTGCGCGTCATTGACGAGCGTGTCGACGACAATCCCGACACTATGCCCCTGTTCGGCTAGCGCCTTTGTCAGGTCCGCAACATGGCGAAACAGTCCGCCAACCGGCGCCCGCATCACCTGCAATATGCGCATTTTGGGCGCGGCCACCGAACTCAGAACCAGCGCTCGGACACGACGATCGTATCACCCGGATAGATGGGGAAATCGAGATCAACAGCGCCCTTGACCATCTGGCCGCCCTGCGGACGATAGACTATGACGCGGTTGCGGTCAGCCGTATCCGAAAAGCCGCCTGCCGTGCTGATCGCTGCGCGTACAGTCATGCCATAGACGTAAGGAAACTGCCCGGAATTGGCGATTTCGCCCTGGATGAAAAAGGGGCGATATTCCGCGATTTCAACGGCAACATCCGGGTTACGCATATAGCCATTGGCGAGCGCACCGGCCAGCCGGGAGGCCGCCGTGGTCGTGGTTTGGCCGCGCACCTGCACGGGCCCGACCAGCGGGAAGGCCACGGCGCCATTGTCATCCACGCGATAGGTATTGGTCAGTTCGGCGTCACCATACACGGTCACGCGCACGGCATCGCCCGTATCAAGCTGATAAGGCCCCTTTGTCTCCACGAGATAGGTGGACGGGCGCGTCGTGGTGCAAGCCGCGAGTGGCAGCAACAACAGGACTGACAGAACGGGGAGCCAACGCATAACAAATCCGCGGAGTTCGAGGTGTCCTTACTCTCGTCTGCCATGGTTAAAATTTCGCTTATGTCCTTATCACGTCTTGCGAACTGCGACGGCCAATTAACTGAATGTTGACCACGCATGGGCGAAAAGATGAGGCGCATACGAGGACCAGCCATGACGTACGACCCTGCAGCAACGCCTGATACCCAGATTGACGTTTCGGCGGTGCTCCAGGCTGTTGTGAAGCGTCTGCCGCGTATTGCCATTATTTCGGCGCTGCTGCTTGCGGTGACATTTGTCATCCTCATGTTCATGCCGCGCCTTTATGAATCCACCGCCTCGATCCTGGTCGAGCCGCGCAGCAATGCCTATTCTCGCGCTTCCAACGATCAGGCGCCTACCCTCACGGGTGGCGAGGCTGGTGTCGTCTCCAGCCAGATCGAACTGATCAAGTCTCGCGACACGCTCATCAAGGTCATCGACCAGCTCGACCTTCGTTCTGAGCCTGAATTCAACGGCAGCCAGTCGGGCTTTTCGCCCCTCGGCATTGTCATGCAGCTCATGGGTCGCCGCCCCACCCAGATGAGCATCGATGAGACGGTGCTCACCACACTCTATGAGCGGCTAAGCGTCTCGCAGGAACGTGACTCGGCGGTGATTTCCGTTGCCGTCCAATCCACCGATCCGGAGCGCGCCGCGGCCATCGCCAATGCCGTTGCCAATGCCCACGTTCTGCGCCGCGCCGAGCTCTCGTTATCCGACACCGCCGACGCTTCCGGCTGGCTGCTTGAGGAAATCGAGCGCCTCCGCGTCTCCGTGCGCGAGGCCGAAGCCGCCGTCGCACAGTTCCGCGTCGACAATGACCTTTTCATCGGCCAGAGCAATACCAGCCTGCTCGACCAGCAATTGTCGACGCTTTCCGCCCAGATCAGTACCGCCCAGGAGCGCAAGAACACCGCGCTCTCCCGCGCCAATCTCATTCGCGGTCTCGTAGAGCGCGGCCAGAGCATCGAAAACATGGCCGATATCGGCCAGCTGGCCGTGGTGCAACAGCTGAGCCAAGAAAAGGTCCGCCTTCAGGGTGAGCTCGCCCAGCGCTCGGCCACGCTCCTCTCCAATCACCCCACGATCCGCTCGCTCAACGCGCAAATCGCGGAGCTTGATCGCCAGATCCGCGCCGAAGGCCGAAGCGTCAGTGCATCTCTGGAAGCCGAAGCCCAGATCGAGGCCGATCTCGAAGCCTCCCTTCAGGCTGACCTCGCTCGTCTGAAATCCACCGCCTCGACCGCCACCCAGGATACTGTCGGTCTCGGCAGCCTCGAGCGCGAAGCCAAGGCCCAGCGCGATCTTCTCGAGGCCTATCTGCTGCGTTACAACGAAGCCTCCTCGCGCGTCGATACCAATTCGGCGCTCCCCGATGTGCGCGTGATTTCCGTCGCCGCCCCCTCGGTCACGCCGGCTTCTCCCAAGACAACCCTGATCCTGATTGCGGTCGCTTTTGTCTCGATTGCGGTCCAGCTCGGCATCGTGATTTTCGGCGAACTCATGTCCGGACGCGCACTCGTCCAGCGCAGCTATGATGGCTACGCGCCCGCTGCCCGCCGCGAAGAGTTTGAGGCCGTCGAGCCTTACGCGCCGACCGAAACGGCTGTCGCCGAGGTTGAACCAGCGCCCGAAACCGTCCCGTATGAAATCGAGGATGCCGTGCTCGAAGATCGCGCCGAAATCCAGCGCTTCGATCCGCCCGTTATTGAGCCAAAGCCCGCCGCGCCCGCCCGCGCTGTAGGTGACGATTCAAGCCGCGCCTTTCTGCGCTCACTCATGGCCGATCAAGGCGCAGACGATGTCGGCGCCGAACCCATCGCCATGGCACGGGCCGGAAACGATGACGAATTGCCGGTGAGGCCGGCAACGCCCCGCCGCCGCAAAGTACCCGGTTTTGTCCGTTATTCGGAGATCGCGGCTGATCTGGTTCTGGGAAACACCCATCTGGTTTTGCTGGCCGATCATGGCAGCGGCAATCCCGCCATGGAATTTGCCGAAGATCTGGTGCGCGAAGCGCTCAGCAAGGGCCTCAGCGTGGCGCTGGTCGATGCAGGCAGCGGACGGCGTGGCAATGTCCCCGGCCTCAGCGATCTCAGCACCGGCCGCGCCGCTTTTGGCGATGTCGTGCAAAAGTCGGCCGATAACAGCTTTGCCGAAGTTGTATGGGGGCAGGAGCGTGCCGTGGATCGCAACTCGCCGCGCCCGCTGACTCTGGTCGAAGCGCTGGGTGATATTTATGAGGTTGTGGTTGTGCTGACCGGTCGGGTTGGCGGGCAGTCGACCCTGTCCAGCTTTGCCGAGCTTGGCGGGCGCATTGTTCTGGTCGCCGGTGCAACCGAAGATGTCGGCGATGCGGACCTTGTCCGCCGCCGCATGATCGAAGCGGGCTTGCCGCGCGTCGAAATCGCAGCGTTGACCGAGTCAGTCGCCGCCTAGAGCGTTTCCAGCAAAAGTGGCCACCACTTTTGGGGGTCAGGGAACGCGACAAAACAAAGATTGGGCCGGGGGGCGCATGTCGCTGAAATATGCCGCTATTCGCGCCAGCTTCGAGGCAATCTGGCTTTCGGGCCTGCCACGCCTGTCTCGCGCCATGTCGCGCTCGCGCGGGGTGATATTCACCCTGCATCGCGTCCTGCCCGATGAACCGGCGGCATTTTCGCCCAATTCGATCCTGCAGATCCGCCCCGACTTTTTGGACTATGTCATCGAGCGCCTGCGGGCTCTCAATATCGACATCGTCACCCTCGACGAAGCCATGGAGCGCCTTGCCGCCCGCAGAAAAGGGCGTTTCTTCGTCGTCCTCACCTTCGACGACGCCTATCGGGACAATCTCGAATACGCCCTGCCGATCCTGCGTCGTCACGAAGCGCCGTTCACCCTCTATGTGCCGACCGCCTTTGTGGACGGCATCGGCCAGCTTTGGTGGCAGGCCATAGAGGACATCATCGCCCGTCAGGATGCCGTGGCTTTCACCGAAGATGGCGAGATCGAATATGTCGATACCAGCACGACCGCCCTGAAGAACGACGCGTTCAAGCGTCTCTATTGGCGGATGCGCAAAATGCCCGAGCCCGAGCGCCTGACCCTGCTCAGCGAGTTCACAAGGGATTACGGCTATGATCTGCAAAAGCAGTGCCGCGACCTGATCATGGACTGGCCCGAACTGCGCCTCTTTGCCGGCGAACCGCTCTGCACCATCGGCGCCCACTCCGTGAACCATTACGAACTGGCAAAACTCTCGGTCGATGACGCCTATAACGAGATCGTGCAGTCGGGCGAAGTCATCCACGCCCAGTTCGGCATACGCCCGTCCCACTTTTCCTATCCGCTCGGCGGCCCGCTCTCCTGTGGTCCGCGCGAATACGAAATGGCAAAATTGGCAGGTTACAGCACTGCCGTCACCACGCGTCCCGGTGGCCTTTACCCCCACCATGCCAAAACGTTCACCGCTCTGCCGCGCGTCTCGCTCAATGGCAATTTCCAGTCGCGCCGCTATGTCGATGTGTTCGCCAGCGGCGGGCTGTTCACGCTGATGGGCAAGGCCATGGGCTAGCGTCAGGGCGCCGGATTGGTCCCGTCAGGCCGCGCCATCCATTTGATGATCCACATGGCCGGAAACACCCAGCCCATGCCGGCCACGATGAAATAGCCGATCAGCACCAGCCCTGGCAGTCCTTCGGGCAGGGCCAGATAGATCATCGTCGCCAGCACCGACCAGACAATGATCGAGCCGACAAGGGCAAAGGCGCCTATCAACTTGCGGTTACGCTGGGTCATGTGCGGCATCGCGGCTGTTGCGGGAAGGATGTTCCGGGCTTACCACTCCACCAGCCTGACCGATACCGGGAATCTGACCGTGACCACCACCCAGGATGCCGCACCCGGCACCATTCGTTTCGCCAGTGATATCCTGCGCCCGGTTCGCATCTGGCTCTATGGTCTGGCCGCCTTCGTCCTGCTGATCGTTGTGGTCGGCGGCATCACAAGGCTCACCGAATCCGGCCTCTCCATCACCAGTTGGAAGCCCTTGTCGGGCACCATTCCGCCCCTCAACGACGCGCAATGGCAGGCCGAATTCGAGGCCTATAAGCAGATCCCGCAATATAGCGTGCTCAATTCCTGGATGAGCCTGGATGACTTCAAGATCATTTTCTTCTGGGAATGGCTCCATCGCCTTCTGGCACGCGCTCTGGGCCTCGTCTTTCTCGTCCCCTTCATTGTCTTCCTGGTCCAGAAGCGCCTGTCGCGCGAACTGGCCCTGCCGCTCTTCGGGCTCTTTATCCTTGGCGGTTTTCAGGGGGCTCTTGGCTGGTGGATGGTCTCGTCCGGCCTCACCGAACTGACATCGGTTTCCCAATATCGCCTCGCCGCTCACCTCACAGCCGCCTCTCTGCTCTTTGTCGCTCTCGTCTATGTCGCCCGTTCGCTTGAGCCGGGACGCGTCATCGGTCGCGTGACCCCGTTCAATCAGGCCAGTGCATGGGCGCTTCTCGTGCTGCTGATCCTCCAGATCGGGGCAGGGGCCTTTGTCGCCGGTCTCGATGCGGGCATGGGCTACAATACCTGGCCGCTGATGGATGGCGCGATCATCCCCAATGGCCTCTTCGTCATGGACCCGGCCTGGCGCAATTTCTTTGAAAACGCGCTGACCGTGCAGTTCATCCATCGTGGCATTGCCTATGCGCTGACGGCCTATACCGCTTATCTGGTCTGGCGCCGCTACCGCGATGGTGGTTTTGGCGGCGTCCATGGCTGGCTGCCGCGCATTGGCCTTTTGGTGCTGCTCCAGGTCGCGCTGGGCATTGCGACACTGCTTGCCAGCGTCCCCATCAGCCTCGCCGTGGGCCATCAGGCACTCGCCTTCATGCTGGCCGGCGTAACAATCGCCTATATAGCCGATATGCGAAGGGTGCGGTAATATAATACCGTAATTCTAACGCATTGAAATATATGACGTTTTTAACCCCTATTGACGGGTGTGTGAATCTCTAATACACCCCGGCGCGAACCGGTCATTCCTCTTGGGTCTGACCGCCAGAATCTTGAGGAATTTCAATATGACCACTTACTCGGCAAAACCGAGCGAGATTGAAAAGAAGTGGGTTCTCATCGACGCCGAAGGGCTTGTCGTGGGTCGCCTTGCTTCCATCATCGCTTCGCGCCTGCGCGGCAAGCACAAGCCGACTTTCACGCCTCACATGGACATGGGTGACAACATCATCGTCATCAATGCCGACAAGGTGAAGCTGACCGGCCGCAAGCTCGACCAGCACCGCTTCTACTGGCACACCGGTTATCCCGGCGGCATCAAGGACCGTACGGCCCGCGAACTGCTCGAAGGCCGTTTCCCCCAGCGCGTGCTGGAAAACGCCGTGCGCCGCATGATGCCCGGTGGTCCGCTGACCCGTGCCCAGCTCAAGAACCTGCGTGTTTACGCCGGCGCCGAGCACCAGCATGAAGCGCAGAGCCCCGTTAAGCTCGACGTCGCTGCGATGAACACCAAGAACGTGCGGGTGAAGTAATATGGCCGAAACCATCAACTCCCTCGAAGACCTCGGCCCCTCGGCCGTCGCTCCTGCTGCCAACACCGCTCCGGTGCATGTGCAGAAGCTGGACTCCCTCGGCCGCGCCTATGCCACCGGCAAGCGCAAGAACGCCGTTGCTCGCGTCTGGATCAAGCCCGGCAAGGGCAAGGTCACCGTTAATGGTCGCGAATTCGCCACCTATTTCGCCCGTCCCGTTCTGCAGCTGATCGTCAAGCAGCCGATCGTCGCCACCGAACGCCTCGACCAGTATGACGTCAACGTCACGGTCGCTGGTGGTGGTCTTTCCGGTCAGGCCGGTGCGGTCCGTCACGGCATCTCCAAGGCCCTCAACTACTTCGAGCCCGAGCTGCGCTCGATCCTCAAGAAGGGTGGCTTCCTGACCCGCGACAGCCGCGTTGTGGAACGCAAGAAGTACGGCAAGGCCAAGGCCCGCAAGTCCTTCCAGTTCTCCAAGCGCTAAGCGTTTCGGACATTTCGAATTATGCGAGGGGCCGGGAAACCGGTCCCTTTGCTTTTTGCCGCTAGGTTGTGTCGCCATTCAGCTCAGGCGGTGCCGAAAATGTCGGTTTTCGAGCACCGGAACGCAGCGTACGTTCGGGTACGTGAGCACCGGAAGCGCAGAAAACTGGCATTTGCAGGCCGGCATCAGGTGAATGGTGATACAACCTAGGGGTGGCGACCGTTCGTTGCGCCACCTATATGTCCCGGGTCCCCGCTCCAGGCCCGCCAATGCCCAGCCTCGTCACCCGCTTTCATCTGCTGATCTTCTGGGTCACCCTCGGCATCACCGGCGTTGCCATCCTGCATGTGCCGGAAAGCTTCGCCTTCCCCGCCCACTGGCAGGGCATGGCGGCCGATTGGCTCTGGCCCCGCAACCTCGCCCTTGCCGTCGCGCCGCTGCTGCAGCTCCTGCTCATGGCCGCGTTCTTTGCACTGGGTCTCGCGCTCACCAAAAACCATCTCGCCAAGACGCGCCACATCTTCGATCCGGCGATAACGCTCCTCCTCGCGATCCCGGCATCCTGTCAGCTTGGCCTGCTGCTCTCCGGCATCGGCTCCGACATTGATCTCTTCCGCATAACCGCCTTCGGCCTCGCCGCGACCATGCTCATTCTCGCGGCCGTTTTGCTGGACGTCGGACGCCACACCTATGGCGGTTTGAGAATGCCCTGGCCCATCCCCTCCGACCGCAGCTTCCTGCTCGTCCACCGCTCCAGCGCCGTCGCGGCTTTGGCCGTCGCTATCGGCCTTGCCTGGTTCGCCTGGACCGATCCGGGCCCGGGTCCATTGGTCCTCGGCATGGCGCTGAGTCTGGTTTTTCTGCCCCTCTTTGCCGGCCTCGTCTCGCTGGCAACACGCCGGCTTTGAAAAGCCCGTTCAGCCAAACGCCGTGTTTCGGTAGAAAAATCTTCTAACCTCGGTGCAAAACGCAATGCGATGCGCTGCAATGGCAGCCGGTCAGGCATAAGCTCTGGTCAATTGTGAGGCGGTTGGCTCAAATTTTGGGCAACGCCTGCAAGCCACCTGAAAGGCTCTCCCATGCCCACCACCGTCTCGGCTGCCACGGCGCCACGCGCGCCCAAGCCCCTTTACCTCAACTTCGGCTTCCAGGTTCTGGCAGCCATGGTCATCGGCCTCATCCTTGGCTACATCGCCCGCTCCATGGGCCCCGATGCCGCCGGCAATGCCAATTGGCTGACACAGACCTTGTCTACTGTTGGTTCGTCCTTCGTCTCGCTCCTGCGCGCCCTCGTGCCGGTTCTGGTCTTCACGGCCATCGTCGCCTCCATCGCCAATCTGCGCGAACTCAACAACGCTGCCCGCCTGGTCTGGCAGACCCTTCTCTGGTTCGCCATCACCGCGCTCATCGCCGTGGCTATCGGCATCGCTCTCGGCCTCATCATCCAGCCCGGCGTCCACACCGCCGTCGCTGCCGAAGCAGCCCGCGCCCCGTCCTCGACCGGCTCGTGGCTCGATTTCCTCAAGGGCCTGATCCCCTCCAACTTTATCGGCCTGCAAGCCAGCACGCGCGTCACCGACAGCGGCGCCACCACCAGCCTCAATTTCAACGTCCTGCAGATCCTGATCGTCTCCATCGTCGTCGGCGTCGCCGCCCTGCGCGTCGGCCCGGCTGCGGATACGTTCCTGGCCTTCAACCGCTCCTTCCTCAAGATCATCCACAAGGTCCTGTGGTGGGTCATTCGCCTCACGCCAATCGGCACCATCGGCCTGCTCGGCAATGCCGTTGCGGTCTATGGCTGGGACGCTCTGGCCCAGCTCGGCTGGTACGCTGCGGCAATCTATATCGGCCTCGTGCTGGTGCTGTTTGTCGTCTATCCGGCCCTGCTGCAGGTGCATGGGCTGAGCCCCATTCGCTACTTCCAGAGCGCCTGGCCTGCCATCCAGCTCGCCTTCGTGTCGCGCTCGTCCATCGGTACGCTGCCGGTTACCGAACGCATCACCGAAAAGAACCTTGGCGTGCCGCGTGAATACGCGTCCTTCGCGGTTCCGCTTGGTGCCACCACCAAGATGGACGGTTGCGCCGCCATCTATCCGGCCATCTCCGCCATCTTCGTCGCGCAGTTCTTCGGCATCAGCCTCGGCATCGAGCATTATCTGCTGATCGTCTTCGTCTCGGTCATCGGCTCCGCCGCCACCGCCGGCCTCACCGGGGCGACGGTCATGCTGACCCTGACGCTCTCGACCCTCGGCCTGCCGCTCGAAGGCGTCGGCCTGCTGCTCGCCATCGACCCAATCCTCGATATGGGCCGCACCGCGGTCAACGTCGCCGGTCAGGCGCTGGTCCCCACCATCGTCGCCAAGCGCCAGGGCATCCTCAACCAGGCCATCTACGACAATGGCAAGACCATCGAGGACCTCGATGTGGACGCCGTCCCCGCCGAATAGGGCAGGGCACATTGCCAAACGAAAGGGGAGGCTCTGGCCTCCCCTTTTTTGTTAGATCGGGGATTAGCGCCACCCCACCATGAGCCGCTCCAGCCCGTGGAAATGATACACATTCCCATAGCGCGGCGGCTCGACAATCCGCAGTTTCGGCAGCCGCTCAAACAGCACCCCCATCGCCTCCTGCAATTCGATCCGCGCCAGCGGCGCCCCGATGCAGAAATGGATGCCCGCGCCAAAGCTCACATTGGCGCCATCTGTTCGAAGCGGGTCAAATGTGCCCGCATTGGCAAAGCGCGCCGGGTCCCGATTGGCGGCGCCGAGCATCAGCCCCACCACATCGCCCTTGCGCAGCGGAATGCCCTCAAACTCCATATCCATCAGCGCATAGCGCGTGAACAGATGCAGCGGTGCGTCAAACCGCAGGCATTCCTCAACTGTCGCCGCGGCCTGTTCCTCAGTTGCGAAGAGGGTCCGCGGATCGAGCCCGCTCTCGAGGATGGATTTGACGCCATTTCCCGTCGTGTGAACCGTGGCTTCGTGCCCAGCATTGAGCAGAAGAATGGCAGTCGAGATCACCTCTTCGTCGCTCAGCACGTCGCCGTCGCGGTCCGAGGTGAGCATATGCGTGAGCAGGTCCGCCTGTGGGGCCTTTCGCCGCTGGGCGATTACCTCGCGCAGATAGGCCATGAAATCGGCCGCCGCCTGGTTGGCGTCGAGTTCGGTCTCGCGAGTGACATTGTACATATACATCGTCACCATGCGGTTGGACCAGTTGAGCAATTGCGGCGCCATCTCTGCTGGCAGGCCGATCATCTCGGCAATGACGATGGCGGGGATGGGCGCGGCGAATGCCTTGATCAGGTCAACGGAATCTTTTTCTTCAAAATCATCGATAAGCTCATGGGCCAACTGCCGAATCCGTGGGCGCAATTGCTCGACCTGCCGGGATACGAAGGCGCGGTTGACGAGGGTGCGCAACCGCGTATGTGCCTTGGCCTCAAGGTTCAGCAGCGAATATTTCTCGGTGAGGTCAAAGTCCGCCACATGCGGCTTTGGCGCGGGCAGCCCGATTTCCTCCCGGCTCGCCACATGCAGAATGTCCCGTCCAAAGCGCTTGTCGCGGAGCAGGGCGCTGACCGATTTGAAGTCAGCAAAGCACCAATGGCCATATTCCTCCCAGAAAAACGCCGGATGGGTCTCATGCTGCTGGGCATAAAAGGGATAGGGGTTCTGGTAAAAATCCGGATCGCCGGGCCTGGCGCTGGCGCGCAGATGATTGGGAACGCCGCTGATCGGCTTGACTTGGATAATGGCGGCCATGGGTCTCGGATAGGGCTGAATTTGATCGGATGGTCAAACTCTACGGGGTCTTATGTCTCCTGCCTATGACCTGCGCCTTGCTCCCGCCGAAAAAATCGCTAGGGAAGGGTGCAGTAGTTTCGAGGAGCATTTTCCGTGAGCGACATCACTGTTTCTGAGGCCATTGACGCCATCTATGCCTCCATCAAGGCCGACAACGAAGACCTCGATACCCATATCGCGGCGCTCAAGGCAGCCATGGCCCGTGAAGGCATCAAGGAAGCCACCTTCGAAAATGCCAAGCTGGCCCAGTCCAATCGCCAGGGCCGCAAGCTGATGCAGGCCTATTTCCGCAAGAAGGGCGTTGCGGTTGCCTTCACGAGTTAGAAGGCTGATTGGTGGTCTCAGCGGCGCCCTCGGTAACTGATGAGGCGGCAGGTTGAAGTGCCGCCAAGACAGGTAAGGCCCGTCGATGTTCTAGGATGTCTAGCAGGCCGTCTTGGATTCGGTTTCTTTTGTCCTGCTCATTTGCCCAACCTTGAGGTGCATATGCGCCTCTCAAGATGTGGAGTTGATCAATATTCGATCCAACCACTTTAGACATTTCAGACAGTAGGTACGCCACCTCAGTTTCCACTCTATCATTCAAGGCAGGCACGGCGTCGGGGACCTTCCATCCCACATCACCAAAAGTTTTCATTAAGTTGCTATATCGGTCCATAACGCTTGCCCTTTGGCCAAAATGAACTGGGACCAAATTCAAGGCGCCGACAAACTCCGTGGAAATGATGTCACGACGGTATCGCATCATCGTCGACAGTAGCTGCCTTCGCTCTTGCCTCTTCAGTAGTCGGTCTTGAGACCATAGGGTTATGACGACTGCTGAAATTGGCCCAAGAAACGTTGCAATTATTACGGCCCAATCAAAATTTTCCATTTTTGCTCCGGCGTTGCCACTATTAACTAAATAGGAGTTCATGCACCAAACGCAAGCAGCCTGCTATTGAAGCCTGCCCCATTGCCGCCTATCTCTGCCTTTACCGCCCGTTAAGGCGGAGTCGCCTGCAATTGGCGTGTCGCGCTGATTCGAATTCGGCACGGTTTCCTTGCTCCCGGCTCTGGGCCGGTAAGGCGCTGTGTTCCTTCCATCCGAACTGCTTGCCCGGACCGCGACCCGGACATCAGCCAAGGGGCAAAAATATGCGGGATCCGCACGATATCTACATGAACACGCTCGTTCCCATGGTGGTCGAGCAGTCGAACCGTGGCGAGCGCGCTTTCGACATCTATTCGCGCCTCTTGCGCGAGCGCATCATTTTCGTGACCGGTGTGGTCGAGGACAACATGGCCTCGCTCATCGTCGCCCAGCTGCTTTTCCTCGAATCGGAAAATCCGAAAAAGGAAATCGCGCTCTATATCAATTCGCCCGGTGGCGTGGTGACGGCTGGTCTTTCCATCTACGACACCATGCAGTTCATCCGCCCGGCCGTTGCCACCATGGTCATGGGCCAGGCCGCGTCCATGGGCTCGCTCCTGCTCGCAGCCGGTGAAGCCGGTATGCGCACCAGCCTGCCCAATTCGCGCATCATGGTCCATCAGCCCTCCGGCGGCTTCCAGGGCCAGGTCACCGATATCCTGATCCATGCCCGCGAAGTTGAAGGCCTCAAGCGCCGACTCAACGAGATCTACGAGAAGCACACCGGCCGCACCTACGAGGAAATCGAGACCGCTCTTGAGCGCGATCGCTTCCTCAATCCGGAAGAAGCAAAGGCCTTCGGCCTCATCGATACCGTGCTCGAAAAGCGCGCTGTTCCGGACACGGCGAGCTGATTGCCCTGCGTTAAGCACAATATACGTGCGCCGTGGAGTGTGATCGCCACGTGATTGCACCAAGCCGGAACGGCCTTTAAGGTCGTTTCGGCTTAGACTTTCTTTATGCCTTGAGCGTTACGGTTTCCGATAGCGCTTGATTTTGGGGGTTCTCAACCCCCGGGAGTAACAGATGTCCAAAGAGACAACGAACGGCGAAACCTCCAAGAACACGCTTTACTGCTCGTTCTGCGGCAAGAGCCAGCATGAGGTTCGCAAGCTCATCGCCGGGCCGACCGTGTTCATCTGTGATGAATGCGTCGAGCTGTGCATGGACATCATCCGCGAAGAGAGCAAGACCTCGATGGTCAAGTCTTCGGATGGCGTGCCGACCCCGGCCGACATCTGCAAGGTGCTCGATGATTATGTGATCGGCCAGTTCCGCGCCAAGCGCGTGCTCTCTGTCGCCGTGCATAACCACTACAAGCGGCTGCACCACGCATCCAAGAACCAGGACGTCGAACTCAGCAAGTCCAATATCCTGCTGATCGGCCCCACCGGCTCAGGCAAGACCCTGCTCGCCCAGACCCTGGCCCGCATTCTCGATGTGCCCTTCACCATGGCCGACGCCACCACGCTGACCGAAGCCGGTTATGTGGGCGAGGACGTGGAAAACATCATCCTCAAGCTCCTGCAGGCCGCCGACTACAATGTCGAAAAGGCCCAGCGCGGCATCGTCTATATCGACGAAGTCGACAAGATTTCTCGCAAGTCCGACAATCCGTCCATCACCCGCGACGTATCGGGCGAAGGCGTGCAGCAGGCCCTGCTCAAGATCATGGAAGGCACTGTCGCCTCCGTGCCGCCGCAGGGCGGGCGCAAGCATCCGCAGCAGGAATTCCTGCAGGTCGACACCACCAATATCCTGTTCATCTGCGGCGGCGCCTTTGCTGGTCTCGAAAAGATCATCTCGGCCCGCGGCGAAGGTTCGGGCATTGGCTTCTCGGCCACCGTCAAGGACCCCAATGACCGTCGCGTCGGCCAGATCCTGGCAGATGTTGCGCCCGAGGATCTTGTCCGTTTCGGCCTGATCCCGGAATTCATCGGCCGTCTGCCTGTTCTGGCAACGCTCGAAGACCTCGACATCGCCGCGCTGATCGAAATCCTCACCTCGCCCAAAAACGCTCTCGTGCGCCAGTACCAGCGTCTGTTCCAGATGGAAGAGGTCGAACTCACCTTCCACGAAGATGCCCTCAAGGCCATCGCGGAGAAGGCCATCGAGCGCAAGACCGGCGCCCGTGGCCTCCGCTCCATCATGGAAGCCATCCTGCTCGACACCATGTACGACCTGCCTTCGCTCGAAGGCGTCGAAGAAGTGGTGATCAGCGAAGATGTGGTGAAGGGCAAAGACGTCCGCCCGCTCTACATCTACGCCGAGCGCAAAAAAGAAGAAGAGCCGGCCTCGGCCTGATTGCCTCTGCTCCAACCAATTATGAACGCCGGGCCAAACGCCCGGCGTTTCTGCTTTTGTAGGATGTCATCGCCCCTCGGATATTTGGGCGTAAAAATCCCCGGGCTAGTATCGACTAGCCAACCTTCCGCGCCGTGAACGGCGTCACGGTCTTGCATTGCATTCCGGCAATCACCGATGCTGCTGCGGCGTCGAGGCCAGGAATGTTGAGGTCGTATTCGAACACAGTGCTGCCGCTCACCTGGGTCGCACTGTCGACGCTTATCGTGTGAATGACGCTTGCGCCCGACGACCCGCCATTGGCGGACATGCGTTCGTCGACGAGAACACCGCGCCAGGTTTGCAGGCCCGTCTTGCTCCAGCGTACCATGCCGACGGATTCCATGAATAGCTTGTCGGGGTGGAACTCACGCCCCCATTGGATCATCCGCGTCTCGCCTGTCATGCCACCGGCGGCGATCTGGCCGCCCACCATCTTGCAGGCGGAGGTGTCCGTGGTGCCTGTCCGTCGTCAGATGCTTTGGCCCAGACCGGCGTTTTGATTAGCGGAGAGTCCTGCTCGTCATTGGGTTGATATTATGCGGCGAGGCTGGCGTGCAGCAAGCGGCGATGCTGGATGGTTTGTCGT
>JAEYTY010000102.1 GCA_023433775.1 Pseudomonadota bacterium
ACGACAAACCATCCAGCATCGCCGCTTGCTGCACGCCAGCCTCGCCGCATAATATCAACCCAATGACGAGCAGGACTCTCCGCTAATCAAAACGCCGGTCTGGGCCAAAGCATCTGACGACGGACAATGTCCCCCTACAAAACCTCCTCGCCAGAAACCCCGGCGCCCCGAGGCGGTTTTCGTCTCGTTATTTTTATACTTTGAGGCGGAATCCGTCTCGGGGCACCATCAACTGAAACCAAACCGGGGGCCGGAGGGCCGCCCGGCGCACGAACACGCCCGGATGTCCCCTATCGGCTCCGACCGAACAGTCGCTCGATATCGGCCTTCTTCAGTTCCACATAGGTGGGGCGGCCATGGATGCATTGACCGGAATGAGGTGTCGCCTCCATGTCGCGGAGGAGGGCGTTCATTTCGTCGGGGCGCAGGCGGCGGCCCGAGCGCACCGAGCCATGGCAGGCCATGCGGGCGATGATGGCCTCCATGCGGTCGGTGAGCACGGCGGCGCTGTCCCATTCGGCAAGGCCATCGGCCAGGTCGCGGATCAGCCCGTCAATATCGGTATTGCCGAGCAGGGCCGGGGTCTCGCGAACGGCCACGGCGCGGGGCCCGAAGCGGTCGAGCCACAGGCCGAATTTCTCCAGCTCCGGCGCGGCCTCTTCCAGGCGGGCGCAGTCTTCCTCGTGCAGTTCGACAATGACGGGGATCAGCTGCGCCTGGCTGGGCACCGGACCCGAGGCCAGTTGCGCCTTGAACCGCTCATAGACCAAGCGTTCATGGGCCGCGTGCTGGTCGATCAGCAAGAGGCCCGTGTCGTTCTGGGCGATGATGTAATTATCAAACATCTGCGCCCGCGCGCTGCCGAGAGGATAGTCGGTCGGCTCAAGCGCCTCGACATGGTCAAAGCGCGCGCTGGGTTCGCTGAAGCCGGCAAACCGGCTCGGCGCGGGTTCGAATGGAAGCGGGGCTCTCTCGGCCGCACCGCCATAAGCGGCGCTAACGCCGGAGGAAGGCGCAGGCGCCGTCGCTTCGGGCGCCGTGAACGCCCCCAGCACATCCTCGGCCACGCTGGTCGAGGCCTTGAACCCGGCCGCGGCCAGCGCCGTGCCGATGGCGCGGATCACGGCGCTGCGCACCGCCCCGGCATCGCGGAAGCGCAGCTCCGCCTTGGCCGGGTGCACATTGACGTCCACCTCGCCCGGATCAATGGCGAGGTAAAGCGCAACCACCGGGAAGCGGTCGCGGAACGTATAATCGGCAAAGGCCGCGCGCACCGCGCCCACCAGCACCTTGTCCTTCACCGAGCGGCCATTGACGAAATAGAACTGGGAGAGCGAATTGGCCCGCGTATAGGTCGGTAGGCCCGCCAGCCCCGCCACCACCACGCCATGCCGCGCCATGGCCAGCGGCACGGCGTTCTCCACAAAATCGGCCCCCATCACCTGGCCCAGCCGCGCCGCCAGCGCGCCTTCGCCCACGGCGGGCCAGTTGGACGGCGAGCGGTCTGTGCCCTCAAGGATAAAGTGGATTTCCGGATTGGCCATGGCCAGCCGCTTCACCACATCGGTAATCGCCGCTCCCTCGGCCCGGGCCGTCTTGAGGAATTTGCGCCGCGCAGGCACCTGCGCAAAGAGATCACGCATTTCAATGATCGTGCCCCGGTTCATCGCCTGGGGCAGGGGCCCGGAGCGGTGGCCATGGTCGACCACCAGCGCCAACCCACTCTCCGCCCCGTCAGGCCGCGATGCCACGGAAAGTCGCGATACCGACCCGATCGAAGCCAGCGCCTCACCACGAAAGCCCAGCGTACGGATGTCATCGAGATCAGCCTCACCCAGCTTGGACGTCGCGTGCCGCTCCACCGACAGCATCAGATCGTCCCGGTCCATGCCATGGCCATCATCGGTAATGCGGATCAGGTCCATCCCGCCATTGGCCGTCGTAATGACAATGCGCCGCGCCCCGGCATCGATGGAATTTTCGACCAGTTCCTTGACTACGCTGGCCGGGCGCTCGACCACTTCGCCGGCTGCAATGCGGTTGATCAGGTCTTCGGGAAGCTGGCGGATGGGCAAGGGCGATTCTCCTGTCCCCACTATAAGCCAGCGGCCCCCGCTTTCCGACCCGTTTGCGCAACAGCGCACAAGACGCTAGGGAAATCGCATGTCCAACCCGTCACCCATGGAAATCGCCCTGAGCCTTGCCGAAGAGGCCGCCGCCGTGGGCGAAGCGCCGGTCGGCGCTGTCATCATGGAAGGCGACCGCGTGCTCGCCGCCGAACGCAACCGGATGCAGGGGCTGGCCGACCCCACCGCCCACGCCGAAATGCTGGCCATACGCACTGCCTTGGCCACCCGAGGCACGGGCCGGCTCGATGGCTGCGATCTTTATGTGACCCTCGAACCCTGCGCCATGTGCGCCGGCGCCATTGCCCATACACGCCTGCGTCGGGTCTATTTCGCCGCCGAGGACATCAAGGCCGGCGCCGTCGAAAACGGTATTCGACTGTTCCAGCAGCCCAGTTGCCACCACCGTCCAGAAGTGATCGGCGGCCTGTCCGCCGGGCGCGCCGAGGCCATGCTGGTGGCCTTTTTCAAAAAGCTCCGCGACTAGGACCGCCGATTGGAGTCCACACTAAGGCGGAGATGCAGCTCATCATGTTAAAAATAATTGACATTATGTTTGATATAATCGATATGAAGTTCCATATTCTTTCCATGGGGCAATCCAAATGACGATGCGCGAAAAGGTGGCCTGGATTTCTGTGACTGTCTCTCTGGCGATCTTCGGCTGGTATTTCTGGTCGGTGTGGAGCGACTTCGCGGCGCGGGCTCTCGATGGTGACGCGCTGTTCTGGCGCTTCATCTGGTGCCTTGGCATAGCCGTGGCGATCATGCTGCCGGCGAGCCTTGTCGCCGCGCGGCTCGGGAACCAGAAGTTCGATCCGCCGCCTGACGAGCTTGAAGTTCGCGTCGAGGCCATCTCCAACCGGATTGGTCTGGCCACGCTGGAAGTGGCGCTTGTCGGCGTGGTGCTGCTGAGCAAGGTGATTGTCGAACGCGCTAATGCCGATTTCGCCGCTGACCCGGCAGGCGCGACGGCGATCATGCTGATTAACCTGATCCTCTTTGTCACTGCCACGGCAGCGGTGCTGCGCGAAATCGTCGTCATCGTCCAATACCGGATGCTGGCCTGATGCCCGCGCCGCCCCCCATTTCCAACAATATCCGCCGCCTGCGTTTTGACCGGGGCGAGATGACCCAGCAGGATCTGGCCGACCGCATCGGCATGACGCGGCAGACCGTCGCCGCCATCGAGCAGAACAAATATTCGCCCTCGCTGGAGGCGGCGTTCCGCATCGCCGAGGTGTTCGGCGTCGAGATCGGCGAGGTCTTCCAGTGGAAGGCCGGCGAGAACAGCCGCGGCTAGCCCGCATGGAGAACCAACATGAAAGCCTGGTTTGCCCGCCATTATGGCGGACCCGAAGTGCTGCGCCTTGAAGAGCTGCCGATACCCTCCCCAAAGCCCGGCGAAGTGCTGATCCGCGTCCACGCCACCAGCGTCAACTCCGGCGATGTGCGGGTGCGCGGCTGCAACTTGCCCGCCGGCATGACCTTCCTCGGGCGGCTGGCTTTGGGCTGGAACGGACCGCGCCAGCCGATCATGGGCACCGAATTGTCCGGCGTCATCGAAGCCATTGGTCCCGGCGTGACGCGCTTTGCCAGGGGCGACGCGATTTTCGCTTTTCCCGGCGGCAGGATGGGGGCTCATGCGCAATATGTGACCATGCCTGAAACCGGCCCCGTTGCCCGTCTCCCTGAAGGGCTGGATTTCAACACCGCAGCGGGGCTCTGTTTCGGCGGCACCACGGCAATGCATTACCTGCGACAGGCCGATCTCAAACCCGGTGAGTCCATTCTGATCCTCGGTGGGTCAGGCGCCGTGGGCATGGCACTGGTGCAGCTGGCCACACAGCGTGGCGCGCTGGTGACGGCAACGACCAGCGCGGGCAACACCGATTTGGTTACCAAGCTCGGCGCGGCGCGGGTGATCGACTATCACGCCACCGACGTCACCCAACTCGGTGAGCGCTTCGACGTGGTCGCCGATAGCATCGGCGCCATGGATTTCGCCACCGCGCAACGCCTCCTGAAACCCCGCGGACGCTACCTCGCCATCGCCGGGACCATGAAGGAAATGCTGGGCGCCCTGCGCAAGGGTCCGGAAGGCAAGCGCATGATTGTCGGGCCGGCCAGCGAACGCGTCGAGGATATAGTCGAATTGGGGCGGCTAGCCGCACAGGGCCTCTATCGCGTCCACATCGACAAGGTCTTCGCCTTTACCGAAATGGCGGCGGCCCACGCCTATGTCGAAACCGGCCGCAAGCGCGGCAGCGTCGTGGTGGAAGTCGCCGAATAGGCCTCAAGCCCGGTTGCTGTCGATGACCTCGACCTTGCCCTGGATATAGGCTTCCACCTTGGCCGCGAGGATACGCTTGAAGCGATCCTTTTCGATTTCCGCATGGGTAATGATTTCGCGCACCCGCCAGAATTCCATGGCCCCGAAATTGGCCACATGGGGCCGGATATAGATATCGGGCGGATAGGCCGCCATCATATGCGCGGTCAGCGAATGCATCATGATCTGGGCCGAGCCGAACCAGATGTCGATGGCCTTGTGGTCGGTCTTGGTGATCCCGGCGGAAGGGTCGCCATTGACGTCGATACCGATGAGGAAATCGGTATCGATATCGGCCTGGTCGAGCGGAAGCGGGTTGACCACGCCGCCATCAACCAGAATGTGATTGTCATAAACCACCGGCTTGAACAGGCTCGGAATGGCAATGGAGCCCGCAATGGCCGGGCGCAACAGGCCGGAATTGAACACCACCTGATGCCAGGACTGGAAATCGGTCGCCACGATGTAGAGCGGCGTCTTGAGGTCCTTGAATTGCAGCGGGAAGTCCGCAGGCGTGAACGCATCGACAATGCTCGTTGCGTCGAGCTGCATGGTGATGCCATTTTTGAGCAGCCCGCCCAGCCCGCGGATCTGCGTGGCCCAGAGCTTTGCGGCGATGGTGCGCATGGTGCCCAGCACTTCGAAAGAGTGGTGCCGCAATTCCCTGCCGCTCATCCCGGCGGCCCAACCCGCCCCGATCAGCGCGCCGATAGAAGTGCCGGAAATGACCGAAGGCTTGAGGCCAAGTTCGTCCATGGCCTCGATATAGGGGATATGGGTCAGCCCGCGTGCCGAGCCGCCCCCCAATGCCACGCCGATGCGCGGTCCGCTGATCGTGCTCATTTGTCCTCGCTCCGAACCTGCGGAGCGCTGCCGGTTTGGCAGGACCTTGCCCATCTGGTCTTGTGGGCGGGGTGTGCCTTGCGGCGGCGTTCCGTCAAATGCGGTCCGCAATGAAGATAGGCTTGGAATGTTGAGGAAAGGTTCAGCCCCGCTCGCGGGAAACCTCGCGCCAGCCAATGTCCCTTCGGGCAAAGCCCTCTGGCCAGTCAATCTGGTCCACGCCTCGATAAGCACGCTGCTGCGCCTCTTTGACCGTCGCCCCGAGCGCCGTGACATTCAGCACGCGCCCGCCATTGGCCAGTAAACGTGCGCCGTCGCGCTTCGTTCCGGCGTGGAACACCGTCAGGTCAGGTCCATCAAGGCCATCGACACCCCGGATTTCGCTGCCCTTGCCATAGTCACCGGGATAGCCCTTGGTGGCCATGATCACGGTCAGCGCATAGGCGTCTTTCCACTGCACATCGTGTCCCGCCAGCGTGCCCGTGGCCGTGGCGTGCAACAGCGGCAGCAGGTCGCTCTCCATCCGCATCATCATCACCTGGCATTCCGGGTCGCCGAAGCGGGCATTGTATTCGACCAGCTTGGGGCCTTCATCGGTCAGCATCAGCCCCGCATAGAACACACCCTGATAAGGCGTGCCGCGGCTGGCGAGGCCCTTGGCTGTGGGGCGGATGATCTTCTCCATGGTAAAATCGAACTGCTCCCGCGTCATCACCGGGGCGGGCGAATAGGCCCCCATGCCGCCGGTATTGGGCCCTGTGTCGCCGTCAAAAGCGCGCTTATGGTCCTGCGCGGTGGTGAGTGGCAGCAGCGTTTCGCCATCACACAGCACGAAGAGGCTGACCTCCTCGCCCTCCATGAATTCCTCGATGACGACGGCCGCGCCCGCCGCGCCAAACGAGCCCGAGAAACAGTCGATAACGGCCTCTTCCGCCTCTTCGACGCTCATGGCCACGGTCACGCCCTTGCCGGCCGCCAGCCCGTCGGCCTTGATGACGATGGGCGCGCCATTGGCATAGATATGGGCAAGGGCCGAGCCTTCATCGACGAACCGCGCATAGCCTGCGGTGGGTATATCGAACTCGTCGCACAGCGCTTTGGTAAAACTCTTTGAGCCCTCAAGCTGGCCTGCCGCCGCGGAGGGGCAGAAACAGTCGATACCAGCAGCGCGGATGGTGTCACCCATGCCCGCGACCACCTGCGCATCTGGACCAACCACGACAAAGTCAATGGCATTGGCCTTGGCCCATGCGGCAACGGCGTCATTGTCATTGATATCGAGAGACACATCTTCGGCGACCAGCGCCGAACCGCCATTGCCCGGGGCAACATAGAGCTTTGTCAGCAGCGACGACTGGGCAATCTTCCACGCCAAAGCATGTTCGCGCCCGCCCGAACCAATGACCAGAACCCGCATAACTGCCTCCACGCTGCCTTGATGGGCGTGATGCACGAGTGCGGCGGGGGAGGCAAGAGCGATGCAGCCAAGTTTGACTAGAAGTTCAGTCTCTCCTCAGGGTCAATGACCCTCAGGATAGCATGAGGCGGCGAAGTCCAATTCCACAAGGCAATATTGATGTCTTTGCTGGTGGCCCGCCTCTCAAAGCTTGGCACCATGATACCGTGATAACCAAGCTGGATGAGTTCATCAGCAAATTCTTGCGACGCAGAGATGCCATCCATTTTTTGCTGAGAGCGCCAGTCCGGGCTGCCAAGCATACCGAGGGTCACTGATACCTCGTCTGGACGCGTAGCGTTATAGGCGTCTAAAGCCGCATCTGACGTGGCATCAAAAAGATTGTCGATATTTGCCTCAAACGCAACGAGCGTGACGGGACTGAAGCCACCAAACTGATTCACTTCAAGCAGCGCTGTCTCGTAGGAAGTGCTGGTGTAAAGGCACTCCACACCCAGTTTGTTGAAGCGTCCGCCGTGGAGAGCGGCGCCCTTGCCGCTTAAAGGCTGTCGCGCGCGTTTAGGCTTATAGCCTCGATACAGTGTCCCCCGAAACTGCATCGTTATGCATGTGTGCCTTCTTCTACATCATCGAGATACTCGATGACCCAGTCGGCGTGACCTTCAAATATCAGGTCTTTTGCAGTTTTGTGGCCATATCCAGGAACTGGAACCTTGGTAATCCACCTGAGGGCTTCTTCCTCGGTATCAAAATTTGCGACGATTCGAGACAGCGCAGTGCGAAGGCCCTCATTGTCAAACGCAGGGATGGGGCGCGTGCCCTTCCCTGCAAGGCCTTCTTTCAACCGTTGGACTATCGGACCGACTAGTGTTTGGTGTTCGCTCATCCAATGACCTTCCGATCGCTACGTAAGTACTCAATGCCAGAGGCGCAACTTTGGCAAAACGGATTCAAGAGCCTTAAGATGCCTAGATAACGTGAAATCCATCTAAATGTCACTGTGGCGGCCTGACGTCAGGTCGCCACCTGAACCGTTACATCTCGGCTTCTTTGAAGATCGGCGTCACATCTTCATTCCATTCGCCGTGGAATTTCTCCAGCCAGCGCTGGGCTGGGGATTTGCCGAGGCGGATGGTTTCTTCGAGCGCTGCGAGGTGGATGGTTTCGTCCTGCCCCGCCGCATTGCGACGATTGCGGCGCACTAGGCCGGCCTCCGAAATGCCGACGGCTTGCGCGGCGACATCGAAGAGGCTGGAACGGTCAAAAGGCGTGTCGAGGCCGAGGCGCGGCACTTCGCGGCGCAGATATTCGCGCTCCTCATTGGTCCAGTTTTTGACTAGTTCCCACGCGGATTCGAGCGCGATTTCGTCATAGAGCAGGCCGGTCCAGAAGGCGGAGAGCGCCACGACATGGGCTTCGTCACCCATATCGGCGCCGCGCATTTCAAGGAACTGCTTGAGCCGCACTTCGGGGAACAGCGTCGATAGGTGGTCTTCCCAATCCTTGACGGTGGGCTTTTCGCCCGGAAGCTGGGGCAGCTCGCCGCGCAGGAAGGCGCGGAAATTTTCCCCCGCGACATTGATATATTGCTTGTCGCGGATCACGAAATACATCGGCACATTGAGCGCATGGTCGGCATATTGCTCGAAGCCAAAGCCTTCATCGAAGGCAAAGGGCAACATGCCGGTGCGATGGTCGTCGGTATTGCGCCAGATTTCGCTGCGGAAGCTGACATAGCCGGTGTCGCGGCCATTGGCGAAGGGCGAATTGGCGAAAAGGGCGGTGGCGACGGGCTGCAATGCCAGCGATACCCGCATCTTCTTGACCATGTCGGCTTCGCTGGAAAAGTCGAGATTGGTCTGCACCGTGGCCGAGCGGTACATCATCGATGTACCCAGCGTACCGACCTTGTCCATATAGAGCGTCATGATCGCATAGCGCGACTTGGGCATGGATTTGATCTGCTCGACGCTCCACAGCGGGGTAACGCCGAGGCCGAGGAAGTGAATATCAAGCGGCGCCGCGACTTTTTTGGCTACGCGCAAATGCTCGGCAAGCTCGTCTGCGGTGCCGTGCAGATCGATCATGGGTGAGCCCGAAAGCTCGAACTGCCCACCCGGCTCCAGCGAAATGCCGCCGGCAATGTCATTATTGCGCAACCCGATCGGGTTCTCGCCGTCATAAAAGGGATGCCAGCCGGTTTCCTTCTCCACACCGTCCAGCAGGGCGCGAATGCCGTTTTCGCCTTCATAGGCAACAGGGCGCAACGGATCAGTGTGGAACACATGCTTTTCATGTTCCGTGCCAATGCGCCATTCGGACGCCGGCTTGCAGCCGCGCTCCATGGCCTCGATCAGGTCGGCGCGCGATTCGATGAGGGGCGATGGGATGTCGGCGCCGGCCATGCGATACTCGGGGTTGAGGCTTCGGTTAGAGTGCGGCGCGAACATAGCGGGCGCAAGCCGGAATGCAATCGGCTTTTATCGCCAATCACCGATGAAGGCCTGAATGAGCGCCAGCGCTGCAACGGCAGCGGTGTCAGCGCGCAGAATTCTGGGTCCAAGGCTGATGGGAACGACGAAGGGCAGGGCGCGCAATTTGTCCCGTTCCGCCTCGGAAAATCCGCCTTCCGGCCCGATCAGAACGCCGACCGGCTGGCCGCGAAGCGCTTCGAGTGTCGGTATGGCGGATGAGGAAGCTTCGCCCTCATCGGCGAAGATCAATTTTCGTGCGCCATGCTCATTCGACCATTGGTCAATCAGGCGCTCAAGCGTGATTTCCGGCGCAATGGTCGGCACATTGAGCACTTCACACTGCTCTGCAGCCTCGATGGCATTGGCCGCGAGGCGCTCTGGCTTCACGCGATGCGCCTGGGTGAACTGGGTGATGACCGGCTGAATGGTGCCGACACCCATTTCGGTTGCCTTCTGGATCACATAGTCGAGCCGCTCAGATTTGAGTGGCGCAAAGCCATACCAAAGGTCTGAATGCGCGGTTTGCGGCGCGATCTGTTCGACAATGTCGAGGCAGACCGACTTTTTGGAATCACTGGTGATCCGGCAAAGCCAGGCGCCGTCCTGACCATTAAACAGCACCACGTCGTCGCCTACCGCTTTGCGCAGCACTGCGGCGAGATAAAGCGACTGATCCTTGTTAAGCGTCAGTGTCGCGCCCGACGACAGGTCAGGTTCAACGAACAGGCGCGGAAGGCTGGCATGGCTGCGGGGCATGGCTGCTCTGTTGCTTGAGTGTCGCGGCGCAGTTAGGACTGAACCAATCATGCAATCAAGCTCACTGTGAGGGAGCGGCTGACAATGAGCGATGTCACCGGCATTGTTGCCGACGCGCAGAAAAATAACTGGCTTGATCGTTATGCACCTGAGCCGGTCAAACCCTATGGGCGTTTGGCCCGCTGGGATCGCCCCATCGGCTTCTGGCTTCTGTTCTGGCCCTGCGCCTGGGGCATTGCGCTGGCAGCCGTGGCCCGGGGTGAACTCGGTTTCGGCTGGCTGGCCATGATCCTGATGCTGGCCGGCGCCATCCTGATGCGCGGCGCCGGTTGCACCTTTAACGACATTGTCGACCGCGATATCGACATGGCCGTTGAGCGCACCCGCTCGCGCCCCATCCCGTCAGGCCAGGTTACCTCGCGCGAAGCATTTTATTTTCTCATCGCCCAAGCCCTTCTGGCCTCGGCCGTGCTCTTCCAGTTCAACCGGTTTACGGTCTGGGCCGGCATTGCCTCGCTGGTGCTGGTGGGCATTTATCCGTTCATGAAGCGGATCACCTGGTGGCCGCAGCTCTTTCTTGGCCTCGCCTTTTCCTATGGCGCACTGGTCGGCTGGTCGAGCCAGACCGGCAGTCTCGGCTGGGCGCCGGTCCTGCTCTATGCCGGCACCATCCTCTGGGTCATCGGCTATGACACGATCTACGCCCTGCAGGACGTCGAAGACGACGCGCTGGTCGGCGTCAAATCCACCGCCCGCCTCTTCGGCTCATTCGTCCGGCCCGCAGTCGGCATCTGTTACGCCGGCGCCTACATGCTCTGGTGCGGTGCCGTCGTGGTCGCTGGCGGCGGCGGCTTGGTGTTCTCGACACTGGCGCTGGTCGCCGCCGGATTGCTCGCCTGGCAGCTATGGACCCTTGATCCGGAGCAGGAGGGCAATGCGCTGCTTCGGTTCAAGAACAATCATTACGTCGGCATTGTCCTCACACTGGCGCTACTCGCCGAATGGGTGTGGTGAACGCTAACAGTCTGCTAGCGAATTCGCCTCAAATGCCAAAAGGGCCAACCGCACCACCGGTTGGCCCTTTTGGCATTGCTTTGGAGGCAAAAAGCTTAGGTTTTACTGGGCTTCGCTCTGCCCGGGCTTGCGGCGAATGAGGAAACGCGGGCGGCGCGAGGCTTCAGCAGCAAGCTTGCGGCGCGGGGCCATGTCGCCAACCATCAGGCCATCAACCTGCTGGCTATAGGGCATGTAGGAGCCGTCGCCGGCGCGGATGAACAGCGGCAGGCGGAGCTTCTTGCCCCAGTTCTGCCATTCGGCAACGACGTTGTGATTGCCCTCTTCCTCAAACACCTTGTAATTCAATTCCTTATCGGAATGGACAAGCTCGATGGAGCTGGTCAGCACGCCCTCTTCGGAAATGCTGGTCGCCACGGCGACGCCCACAAATTCGGTGACCGGGATCTTGATCTTGATCGCAACGCCGCTCTGCTCGAGCTGCTTGCGGACCGTCACGGTCTTGACCGGGTCCTGCGGGCCATTGTCGTTCGCAGCCATGAACCGGCGGTCCGCGACTGCGGGCCGACCGAAGGCTAGAACGACTGACGATCCTTCCATCGCAACGCCATGAACCATTTGAATTCGCCTTCCTGTAAACTTCGAGAGCTGGTTTTTTCCGCTCAATTTGTGAGGCCAATCTAGCGCGGCAACTTACCAGCCGCCTTAATCGGTTCGGTTAAGTTTATCTTGTTTTCCGAGAGGGTTAGCAGGGTGTTGCACCCTGTAGGGAGCGGTTAACCGCGCTCGGTGCCAACCTGTTTACCCTATGCATGGCGGCCAAGTGGCTCTGGCCCTTGTCCAAATCCCGGCACACGCCTAAAAGGCCCGCACAATGCCCGCCTATGCTCCAGAATACAGCGACGACCTGGAACTGCTCCGCTCATCGGCGGTAGCAGCCGGTATCATCGCCAGCAGCTATTTCCGGCGCGATGTTAAATCCTGGAGCAAGAGCAATGACTCCCCGGTCAGCGAGGCAGACATCATTGTAGACCGCTTCCTGGCGGCCAATTTGCTGAAGGCTCGGCCGACATATGGCTGGCTGAGCGAAGAGACAGCCGACAATCCCAGCCGCCTCGATTGCGACCGCGTCTTCGTGGTCGATCCCATCGATGGTACCCGCGCATTCCTGCGAGGCGAGGATTGCTGGACCATTTCACTCGCCGTCGTCGAAAACGGCGTTTCGGTGGCCGGCGTGGTCTTCGCGCCTGCACGCGATGAGCTGTATGAAGCCTCTCTCGGCGGCGGCGTGCGCCTCAACGGGCAACCCCTTTCCCGCCATCGCCGCGCTGGCGCACCCCCTCTGATCCCCGCGCCAGGCGCGGTGCATCAGGAAATGCAGGCCAGCGGGCTCAATTATTCGCGCGGGCCATCCTATCCTTCGCTGGCCTATCGGCTGGTGCAGGTGGCAACGGGCAAGCTTGACGCTGCCGTCGCGCGCCGCGGCAGCCAGGACTGGGATATTGCCGGTGCCGCTATCATCCTGCGCGAGGCAGGGCTCGACCTCTCCGACGTCTGCATTGGGGCCCCTCATTTCAACAAACGAGATGTGCGCCACGGGGCGCTTGCGGCGCTGGGCGACATGAGCCTAAAACCTCAGGTGCACGCGGCGCTGATCAAGGTCTATGGCTGCCCAGCCGACACTGCAGATGACGCCGAAGCGAGTCACAACTGAACGGATGAGACGATGGCTGTGAGCAAAGATGGCGACAAGCAACTCCTGCACCTGGTGATTGGCGGGGAGTTGTCGAGCATTGATGGCGTAACCTTCGCCGATCTCGACAATGTCGATATCGTTGGCGTCTATCCCAATTATGCGTCAGCCGAAAAAGTCTGGCGCGCCAAGGCGCAACAGACAGTGGACAGCGCACAGACGCGCTATTTCATCGTGCATCTGCACCGACTGCTCGATCCCGAAACGGCGGGCCAGTAGCGCTCTCTAGGCGGCCAGCGCATCCAGCACGGCGCCGATGGCGCCGGGCGGTCCTATGCGTTCGCGCCCCTTTGCAGCGAGCTGTTCGCGCTTTTCCCGCGAGGAAATGAGTTCGCTCAGCACGGCGGCGATCTCTTCAGGCTCACCGGGCACTGCTATGCGGGCTTCGCCGAAAAACACCTGCTCATCCAGAAATCGCGACTGACGATCCTTGGGGCTTGTCATGTAAATGACAGGCTTGCCCAGACCCAGCGATTGCGTCGTTGCCGTTCCTGCCTGCGAGAGCACAATATCAGACGCCATCAGCGCATTGCCCATGGCGCTGCCACGCAACATGTGGATGGTGAGCTTTCCGTCGGTCAGCGTGCCCAGATCATCGCTCTCGCTGCTGAGCAGATGAGTCCGTCTTAGCCCGGCGGCACTCGAAAGATCATCGACAGACAAGTCGCCGGCGACAGCAAGGAAAATGTCCGGCACAGCATTTTGGGGCAGCAGACGCAAGGCTGCGATCTGGCGTGCGAAATTGGCGGATGTCTCGCCTCGGCTGCCCGGCAAGAGAGTAACGGCTACGGGCTTGGTACGGCGGCTTGCAGCATCGAAATCGCCCGTCGGAATCGTGTCCATCATCAGATTGCCCGGCGCCGTGGCATCAATGCCCGCCCCCCGCAGCAGGGCGGCCAGATTGTCGGCGCGGCAGAACACCTTCTTGCAGGTGCGGGAAATCACGAAGCGCTCAGCGGGAGAATAGAGACGCGCTGCGCCAGTCTTGTAGCAGTCGATATAATAGAGATCTTTGAGGCCGGTGACCCACGCCAGCGTGGGAACGACCGCGTCGCCGACCACGATGATCCGATCATATTTGTTGCGCACGCTGCGCAGGAATTTGAGGATGGGCGGGATCATCGCAAGCCCGCCCTTGGCTACATCGCGCCGTAACGAACCCTTGGCGGTACGAGCGCCCCCGGATGCAATACTGGCGCGAGGGCCCACAATCGGGCAGATCCCGGCATAGGCATTTCCTGCGCCAACCATGGGATAGGCTTCGACACTTATGTCTGCCCCCAGACGCGCAACGATAGCCGCCGCAATCCAGTCTTCGCCATGGCCATTGGAGATGATGAGAAAGCGCCGACGCGTTACTGGCTCACTCACGCTCAATTGCCCCGGCCATAGCGCTCGAACGCCGTATGGGCCGTAACGGCATCGGCATAGGCTTCCTGTCGGTCCACGCTCCAGTAAAACAATTCGTCGAGCGGGATCGGCTTGCCGCTGATCGCGCAGCGAACAAAAGTTCCCGGCTTTAGCACGACATAATCACCGTCGAGATAGCGCAGCGTCGCCTCGGCAGGGGAAAAGCCTTTATCGAAGATGTTCACGGCCAGCTCCTTGCGATTGTCGCTCGATATAGTCGTGTGTCGCGTTCTTCAAAAGAGGCTTTCCTGCGACCCGCCATCATTTGGCGATTTGGCAGGCTTGCGACGTATGGGCGGCGCGCCTGCTACCACGGCTCCGGTTTCGCCATCGGCAAAGCTGAGACGCAGATTATCGCCGGGATTGAGACTGTCTGCCCGGGTAACCAGATTACCGTTTTCATCCTGAACAATGGCAAAGCCACGTGCCAGGACGTTGCGATAACTTAAGCTTGCCAGCAGTTTACCGGATTGGTCAAGCTGTTGGCGGCGCAAGGCTGTCAACTGGCCAGCAGCCTGATCGAGACGGGTCGCGAGGGGAGCAAGCTGCCCGCGGGCGTGACGCAGTTCTGCGCGCAATGGCTGTGGTGTGAGACGCGGCGCAACCTGTGCAAGCAATGCGCGCTTCCGCTCAAGCGATTGCCCCGACGCGCCACCAAGACGCCGCGCGCGCGGATCGAAGAGCAAACGCGCCCGCCCTATAGTCTGCATCAAACCGCCCTCATTGCGCCGGCCAAGCGTTTTGAGGCGTTCGGAAAGTTCAGCATGACCCTGGCGAATGAGGCGAGGTTGGATCGCGACAGAAAGCCTTGAAAAGGACAGCCGCCGTGCCTGCACGAAATGGCGCAGCGCGCCCGATAGCTGGCTCGAGGCCAGATCAAGGCTTTGGCGCTGTGTGGCGATCAGATCGGACGCACGAGGTAAGCCAGCGCGAGCGGCGCGAAGACGATCGCGCAGCGAGGCCGCGATACGGCGCGTGGCCTGGCGCTGGCGGCTCCCCTGATCTTCGACATAAGCAATGAGCTCGGCCCGCACCGGAACGGCGGCTTCTGCGGCGGCCGTGGGCGTGGGTGCACGCATGTCGGAGGCGTAGTCGATCAGTGTCGTATCGGTCTCATGACCAACAGCGGAAATGACGGGAATGCTGGACGCGGCGACAGCGCGCACCAAAGCTTCCTCGTTGAAACCCCAAAGATCCTCAATGGACCCGCCGCCGCGCGCGACGATCAGGAGATCGGGGCGGGGGATAGGTCCATTCGGCAACAGGGCGTTGAAACCTTCGATGGCATTGACCACTTCCGGCGCACAGGTGTCGCCCTGCACACGAACCGGCCAGACGAGCACATGGCTGGGGAAACGGTCCGCGAGGCGATGAAGGATATCGCGGATAACGGCACCGGTGGGCGAGGTGATAACGCCAATGACGCGCGGCAGATAAGGCAGTGCCTTTTTGCGACTGGGTTCAAACAGACCCTCGGCCATCAGCTTCTTGCGGCGCTCATCGAGCAGCGCCATGAGTGCGCCCGCGCCTGCCGGCTCGATATTGTCGATGACGATCTGATATTTGGAAGAGCGCGGAAAGGTGGTCAGCCGCCCCGTGGCGATGACCTCAAGGCCTTCCTGCGGCTTGAAGCTGAGCCTGGCGTAGTTGCCCTTCCAAACGACTGCGTCGATAGAGGCTGCGTCGTCCTTGAGCGTGAAATAGGCGTGCCCGGACGAATGCTGGCCACGAAAGCCTGAAATCTCCCCGCGCACGCGGACATGACCGAACTCGTCCTCGACAGTCCGTTTTACCGCCTGCGCGATTTCGGAAACGGAATACTCGGCGGCGTTGGTCAGCGGTTCGGACATGCCCTGTGGTGCGACAAAAGACAAAGACAGGTCAAGTGCAGGTTGTGCTTACTCCGCCGCTTCCGCCTGTCCGATCGGCTCGAGATTGCCCATCGACTGCACGATATGATTGGCGAGCGCATCATAGATGCCGCCATAGGCGTGACTGGACCGCATGAGGGCAATTTGCGCGTCAGGCAAGCGCGGCAGGCCCTGGTCGCTACTGACCACGCGCATTCCCGGCTGCAACGCGCTTTCGGGCAGAAAGCCAATGGCAAGATCGGACAGCACCGCCGAGGAAATGGCGGTGGCGTTGGAGGAGGTATAGGCGACGCGGTAATCCTTGCCGCTGCGATCGAGCGCCTCCAACGCATCCTTGCGCCAGATGCAACACTGCGGACCACAGGCAATGGCGAGCGGATCGCTGGCCATCGCGGCGCCGCCATGGCTGGCCACCCAGAACATCTTTTCGGTACGAAACAATTCGCCGAAATTCTGGTCGGTGCCCTGGGTAAACACAATCAGATCGTATCGGCCTGCCTTCATGCCCTCGAGGAGTTGCTCGGACGCCATGCAGGACACATCGACAGCAATTTTGGGGTGCGTGCGCTGGAAGCTGGAGAGAATAACGGGCAGCAGACGGACAGCATAATCATCGGGCACACCGAAACGGATCGATCCCGCCAGGTCGCCATCATTAAAATGGTCCATGATTTCAGCATTTGTGCGCAACATCTTGCGGGCGCGCTCGTAAAGCACCTCGCCGTGATGGGTCAGCGTCACACTGCGGCCATCGCGCGCCAGCAGGCTGTGGCCGAGGCGCTCTTCGAGTCGCTTGATCTGCATGGAGACCGCGGACTGGGTTTTGTTCACCCGTCGTGCCGCCTCGGTGAAGCTGCCGCAATCGGCAATGGCGCAAAAGCTTTGAAGCTGGTCGAGGTCGAGAGGGGCGGTCATCGCGAGACTCCATCACCCAAATTGATCGAATGAATGAAATCTATTTGTTAGACGAATAGAAGTCCAGTGGGGTATTGATCGAGCATCGGTGCAAAGGCGCGCCGAACTGCCGGCCTCCCCCGGCGCTTCATGAGTTCTGGAGATTTAAAATGGCTCTCTCGCTGCATGGCGAGCGGTCAGTTGCGGCCGCCTCGCACGTTACCCCTGTTCGTGCCTTCCTTGCCTGGATTGCCAGTGCAAATCGTGCGCGTGCCCGCCGTGTTGCGCTGAAGGCGCTTCTGGAACTTGATCATGCGCGCTTGCGCGATCTCGGGATCAGCCATAAGGACGTCGCCGAAGCGATGTCAGTCAAGTCGGGCCGCACCCCCGGCATGGTCCTGAATGCCGCTCGTGCGCGTAACGCGCGCGTCTGAATTTGAGTTTGCGGTCGTTGAACGGCGACCGCCACAGCGTTGGTTCGAACACGATGAGTGATCGTTCCATCTCCAGGGCTGGTTTTGCCGCCAGCCCGTTTCCTGATGACTTGCCGGGCCGTGCTACGCACGCGCCCGGTTTTTTTACGCGTAAAATGCAGCAAATCAGAGGAAGTGCACGCCGATTTCTTTTTCGGTGTGCCAGATGGTTTCGCAGCTGAAGCGGCGCCCGTCGTCCATGGCGAGCTCAAAAAGCTTCGGCACGCCAATGATGCTGTTCACAATCAGCTTGGCGCCTTCGTCGGACATATTGCGAATGGTGCAGTCGAAGGTCGAAAAGCCGTCATTGACCACGATTTTGCCACCCTTGAGGGTGCGGAGGCGGGGAAGTTGCGACGCTCTTCGCTCATGACATTCCTCCGTACCGACCCTCAGGGCAGGGCGGCATAGCCCTCAGCAAAGCCGTTCAACGAAACAGGAATGCCTACGCCTTCTTCCGGGGTCTTGAAAACGACGAAAATTGCATTGGTGCCTTCGGAGAGCACGCTGATCAATTCGTCATCAAGTTCAACCTCGGCGATGCAGCCATTGGGCAGGCAGCGCACAAAGGCAACCCGGCCCATATCGGTGCCATCAACATTGAGTCCAAGGCCATTGGGCAACAGCACGCCGAGCGGAGCAAGAACGCGCAGCAGGCGCGCTTCGCGGTCAGCCGTACGCAGCACAATGACGGACAGGCCCACATTGGGCTGATCTTCGGCCGTGACATTCTGGATGATGGCGCATTGTTCGAAGCTGGCACCCGGAGGGGTGTCGCAGCTCATTTGCCAGTCGCCATGCTCGGAGCGCACATTGCCCTGAGCCGATGCCGGCGAAGCCATAAGACCAGCCAGAACGGCGCCAAGCAGACCAAATCGTGTTGCCCAGACCATCACTCTTATACGTCTCCCGCCGAATCGAGCCTCGCGCGTGAGGCCCAAACTGTTTCCGACACACCGCCAAGCCTGTCAACCAAGCCCGGATTTCCGGGCCCTTGTCGCGGCAAACTGCGGCGACGGTGAGGCGGGGTTGCGGACAGAGGACGCAATTTGCCGCATGTGGGACACCATTTGGTGCAATGGACTTGGCCTCTGCGATGTGGTTTAGGTCAAGCCAGAGTTTTGCGCTCCGAAGTTGAGTCGGGGCGGCGTAGCTATGCCGCTATCTGATCCCCTCAATTCTCGGTGCAAGCCGCCAGAACAAGTCGATAGGGGGTTTATGGTGACCGGACAGTTCATAAGAAAGTTGGGAGCCGTATCCCCGGCCGTGTTGGCGCTATTGCCAGCCATGGCCACTGCGCAAGAGGTTGGGCGGGGTCATCCCGAGCCCGGTCAGTTTCATCTGCAGGAATCCGTGACGCCGATCATGGACTCCATCGTGGCCTTCCACGATGGCATTCTGATGTGGACCATCACGCTGATCGTGCTGTTCGTTCTGGCGCTTCTGGTGGTCATCGTGGTGCGCTTCAATGCCCGCGCTAATCCCGTGCCGGCGCGTTTCACGCACAATACGATGATTGAAATCATCTGGACCGTGGTGCCGATCCTTGTCCTGATCGTTATCGCTATCCCGTCCTTCGGCGTGTTGTCCGATCAGCTGACGGTGCCAGATGGCGAGCGCAAATATCTTGGTTCCAACATTTTCTCCTTCGGCGAAGTTGATGTTCCCGCCGCGTCCCTCACCATCAAGGCCTCGGGTGAGCAGTGGTACTGGAACTACGAATATGTGGATCAGGGCGTTGCCTTCGACTCCAATATGCTCTCGGTCGACGAAATTGCCGCCGCCAAACCAAGCCAGCCGCGCCTTCTGGCCGTGGACAATGAACTGATCGTTCCGGTGAACACCACGGTGCGTATGCAGGTCACCTCGAGCCCTACCGGCGTGATCCACGCGTTCGCCGTGCCGTCCTTCGGCATAAAGATCGACGCGGTTCCGGGTCGTCTCAATGAGACCTGGTTCAATTCGCGCGAAACCGGCATGTTCTATGGCCAGTGTTCAGAACTCTGCGGCAAGGACCATGCGTTCATGCCGATCGCTGTTCGCGTCGTTACGGCCGAAGAATTTGAAACTTTCATCACAGCCTTCCAGGAAAGCCGTGACTATGCCGGCGCCGCAGCTCTGCTGCCGGCAGTCCAGTAGTACAGGTTAGGGGAACCGCAAAAATGGCAAATACCGCTCACCTAGAGGCTAGCGCTACCGGCCACGGCTATGCCGGGCACGATCCACACACGCCGACCGGCTGGCGCCGGTGGGTCTATTCGACCAACCACAAGGACATCGGGATCATGTATCTCGTGTTCTCGATCGTGGCGGGCATTCTGGGCGGTCTGCTTTCCGGCGTCATGCGCATGGAACTGCAGGAACCCGGCATTCAGATTTTCCATGGCCTTGCAGCCATGACCTATGGCCTGGAAGGCGGCGAAGCGCTCGACGCTGGCAAGCACATGTACAATGTGTTCACCACCGCCCACGCGCTGATCATGGTGTTCTTCGTGGTCATGCCCGCCACCATGGGCGGCTTTGCAAATTACTTCGCTCCGCTGATGATCGGCGCGCCTGACACGGCTTTCCCGCGCATCAACAATATCGCTTTCTGGCTTCTGCCCCCTGCCTTCATCCTGCTGCTGATGAGCCTCTTCTTTGAAGGTCCGTCCGGGGCACTGGGCTTCGGCGGCGGCTGGACCATCTACCCGCCGCTCTCCACCTCTGGCCATCCCGGCCCGGCGATGGATTTCGCGATCCTTTCGCTTCACGTGGCTGGTGTCAGCTCCATCATGGGCGCGATCAATCTGATCACCACCATCTTCAATATGCGCGCTCCGGGCATGACGCTGCACAAGATGCCGCTGTTTGTCTGGTCCGTTCTGGTGACAGCGTTCCTGCTGCTGCTGGCCCTGCCTGTTCTGGCCGGTGCCATCACCATGCTGCTCACCGACCGCAATTTCGGCACGACCTTCTTCGCGCCAGAAGGCGGCGGCGACCCGATCCTGTTCCAGCACCTGTTCTGGTTCTTCGGTCACCCCGAAGTGTACATCATGATCCTGCCGGGCTTCGGCATTGTCAGCCATATCGTGTCGACTTTCAGCCGCAAGCCGATCTTCGGCTATATGGCCATGGCCTATGCCATGGTCGCCATCGGCTTCGTCGGCTTCGTCGTGTGGGCGCACCACATGTACACCACGGGCCTCAGCCTCGACGTTCAGCGCTACTTCGTGTTCGCTACTATGGTGATCGCCGTGCCCACGGGCGTGAAGATCTTCTCGTGGATCGCCACGATGTGGGGGGGGTCGATTACCTTCAAGTCGCCTATGCTCTGGGCCATCGGCTTCATCTTCCTGTTCACCGTTGGCGGTGTGACGGGTGTGGTGCTGGCCAATGCCGGTGCTGACCGCGCGCTCCACGACACCTATTATGTGGTGGCTCACTTCCACTACGTGCTGTCACTGGGCGCCGTGTTCTCGATCTTCGCCGGCTGGTACTACTGGTACCCGAAGATTTTCGGTTACATGTACAATGAGTTCCTGGCTCAGGCGCACTTCTGGGTCATGTTCGTCGGCGTGAACCTGATTTTCTTCCCGCAGCACTTCCTCGGCCTCGCCGGTATGCCGCGCCGCTACATCGATTATCCCGATGCCTTTGCGATGTGGAACCGCGTCTCGTCCTACGGCTACTACATCACCTTCTTCGCCATGCTGATCTTCTTCTACGCAACATGGGAAGCATCGCGGAAGAAGCGTCCGGCTGGCGACAGCCCGTGGGGTGATGGTGCAACGACTCTGGAATGGACCTTGTCCAGCCCGCCGCCGTTCCACCAGTTCTCGACACTGCCAAAGTTTGACGGCTCAAAGGCGCACTAAGCGCGCACATAGGGAACTGCGGATCGCGCCTTTCGTGCGGTCCGCCGCAACAGGAAAAACCAGTGGCCTATATTGATGACAGCAGGGGCATTGCCGCCATGGCGGGAGGGGCGCGGGTAGAAGACTACCTCGCGCTGCTGAAGCCACGCGTCATGTCGCTGGTGGTTTTCACTGCCCTGGTCGGAATGCTGGTGGCGCCGGGCGGGATCAACCCGATCATCGGGTTCATTGCCATTGCCTGTATCGCCATCGGTGCTGGCGCCTCTGGCGCGCTCAATATGTGGTACGACAGCGATATCGATGCCGTGATGAGCCGGACTGTCATGCGCCCCATCCCCGCCGGACGCATCACGCGAGAAGAAGCGCTGGCCTTTGGCCTGACGCTCTCAGCCTTTTCAGTGGTGCTTTTGGGTCTGGCCACCAACTGGATTGCGGGCGGCTTCCTCGCCTTCACCATCTTCTTCTATGCCGTGGTTTATACCATGTGGCTCAAGCGCTCGACACCGCAGAATATCGTCATCGGCGGCGCCGCCGGCGCCTTCCCGCCTATGGTGGGCTGGGCAGCGGTAACCGGCACGATAACGCTGGAAAGCATCGCGCTTTTCCTCATCATCTTCCTGTGGACTCCGCCGCATTTCTGGGCGCTGGCGCTCTATAAGCAGGGCGATTACGGCGCGGCAGGCATTCCGATGATGCCCAATGTGGCCGGTGAAGCCTCAACCAAGCGCCAGATATTGAGCTATTCAATTGTTCTGGCTGCATCGAGCATTCTGCCCATAGCGCTCGGATTTTCCGGCTGGCTGTATGGCGCGGTCGCCGTGGTGACGGGCCTGAGCTTTGTCTGGCTGGCCTTGCGTTTATGGCGTGCGCCCGATGGGGCCGACATGCGTCGCGCGGCACGGCGGCTCTTCACCTATTCGCTGAGCTATCTCTTCGTGCTGTTTCTGGCGCTGCTCGTAGACAATGTCGCCCTGCGTATGGGGTTCCTGTGACCATGAGCGCGCCAAACGAAATTCAGCCCGAAATGACGCCTGAGCAGGAAGTCGCACTCAAGCACCGCCGTCGCCTGCGTTCGCTGGCTCTGGCTGCCGCATTGGCGATTTTCGCGATCACCTTCTATGTGCTGACCATCGTCAAGATGGGCCCGGCCCTGTTCGATCGGTCAATGTGATGACTGACGCACTGATCCCGGCCAACATGATGCAGACCGGACGGCGCAATCGCCGCCTTGCTTTGTCCTTGTCCGTGGGCGCAGTAGCGATGGTGGGCCTCGCCTTTGCGTCAGTGCCGCTCTACCAGCTGTTTTGCCAGGTTACCGGCTATGGCGGCACTACCCAGGTGGCTGGCGACAATCCCAAGGGCGTTATTGCTCGCGAAATGACAGTGCGCTTCGACTCCAATGTCGACCACGCATTGCCCTGGACGGTGAAACCCGCCGCGCCGATCACCGACCGGATCGGCATGGTCGACACCATCAATTATGTCGCCACCAATAATTCCGACAAACCGGTCACAGGCATGGCGATTTTCAACGTCACCCCGGACCGTGCCGGAATCTATTTCAACAAGATCGAGTGCTTCTGCTTCAATGAACAGACATTGCAGCCGGGCGAAACCGTCGAAATGCCCGTGGTCTTTTTTGTGGACCCCGACCTCGACGACAATTCTGAGCTCGACACCATCAAAGAGATCACGCTCTCTTATACATTCTACGCTTCAGACAGTGAGGGAAGCTGAACATGTCCGCCATTGAAAAGAACCATGACTACCACATGGTGGAACCCAGCCCATGGCCGTTCGTCATGTCCTTCTCGGTGCTGGTGCTCGCTATTGGCGCCATCGCCTGGATGCAGGACTGGACCCCATGGGTGTTCTTCATCGGCCTCGCAGGCGTCATCTACACATTCTACGCCTGGTGGTCTGATGTCACCAAGGAAGCCAATAACGGCGTAGACCACACCCCGGTTGTGCAGATGCACCACCGCTATGGCATGATGCTGTTCATTGCTTCGGAAGTGATGTTCTTCGTCGCCTGGTTCTGGGCCTATTTTGACGGCTTCTTCCGTCTGGACGACGTGGAGCAGTATGCCCGTGTTGCCGCTACGGGCGGGCATTGGCCGCCGCTGGGCGTGGAGCTTTTCGACCCCTTCCATCTGCCCCTCTTCAACACGCTGATTCTGCTGACGTCGGGCACCACGGTGACCTGGGCCCACCACGCCCTGCTCGAAGGCGACCGCCAGGGCCTTCGCTGGGGCCTCGTGCTGACCGTGGCACTTGGTGTTCTGTTCTCCTTTGTGCAGTACCTTGAATACACTCACGCCGGCTTCTCGTTCTCGGGCAACATGTATGGCGCGACCTTCTTCATGGCGACCGGCTTCCACGGTTTCCACGTTCTGGTCGGCACGATCTTCCTTGCTGTCTGCCTGATCCGCGCCGAAATGGGTCAGATGACGCCACAGCGCCACCTCGGCTTCGAATTCGCCGCTTGGTACTGGCACTTCGTGGACGTGGTATGGCTTTTCCTCTTCGCCTCCATCTATGTGTGGGGCAGCTGGGGCGTGGCGTTGAGCCACTAACCGGCAGACAATACAGAATTGGGGGCGCGGCACTGGCTGCGCCCTTTTTCTTTGAGGCTCACCATGAACGGCACCTCCACCCGGCGCGGCTTGCGCTTTGGCGATTATGTTTTTGCAGTCCTAATGCTGGCCCTGGCCGCCACCTGTCTCTGGCTGGGCAATTGGCAGATGGACAGGCTGGGCGAAAAGGAAGCGCTGATATCCGCTGTCGATGCGCGGTTGACCGCCGATCCGGTTCCGGTGCCGGACGCTGCGCAATGGGACACGCTCGACCTTGAGGCAAATAATTTCCAACCGGTCACCCTGACCGGCAGCTATCGCTACACTCAAACGGTGACCGTCTTTACCAGCCTGTCCAACGCCCGTGGCCGCTTCTCGGGTCCGGGCTACTGGGTCGTCACGCCCTTTGTGCTCGACGGCGGCGGCACGGTTTTCGTCAATCGCGGATTTGTGCCGCAGGAATACCAAGAACAGGCGGCGCTGGGCGACCTCCATGGCGACGATCCGGGCAGCGTGACCATTGTGGGTCTGTTGCGACCGAGCGAAGCCGACGGTTTCATGGTGCCCGAGCCAAACATGTCCGACCGTATCGAATGGCTGCGCAACACCGAAAGACTTGCAGCAATGGTCGATCCGACCCTGGCGCCGTTCGCGCCTTTCTATGTCGATCTGCTGGCGGCGGGCGAAGGGGACCTGCCCCAGGGCGGAGAGACGGTGGTCAGCTTCAACAACAACCATTTTGGCTATGCCCTTACATGGTATGGCTTCGCCATCATCGCCGTAGTCATGCTCGGCTACTGGCTATGGCGGCAAAGCAGGCAGTTGCGGGAATGACGCCTGCCCTGGACGTCAGGGTCATGCGGCAAAACTTGAATTCCGCCCCCTGTTTGACTAGGTTGCACCAATTCCAGAAGGGCGCTTCCCCCCAATGCAGTTTGTTTCCACGCGTGGCCAGGCGCCCGCGCTCGGCTTCTCCGACGCAGTTCTTGCAGGCCTTGCCTCCGATGGCGGGCTTTATGTTCCCGCCAGCTGGCCACAAGTCAGCGCCGAGGAAATAGCCTCCTTCGCCGGCAAACCCTATGCCGATGTCGCCTATGCCATCATCTCGCGCTTTACCGATGGCGAGATCGCGCCGGCCAAGCTGAAAGCCATAATCGAAGAAGCCTATGCCGGCTTCCGCCATGCTTCCGTGGCGCCGCTGGTTGAGATTGAACCAGGCCACTTTGTGCTGGAGCTGTTTCACGGCCCGACGCTGGCCTTCAAGGATGTGGCGATGCAGTTCTTGAGCCGCATCATGGACCACATCCTCGCCGAGCGCGGCTTACGGGCGACTATTGTCGGCGCGACATCCGGAGACACCGGCTCGGCTGCCATCGAAGCCTTCCGCGGACGCGAAACCACCGATATTTTTATCCTGCACCCCGAAGGTCGTACCTCCGAAGTCCAACGCCGGCAGATGACCACGGTGCTCGATGACAACGTCCACAATATCGCGCTGCAAGGCACCTTCGACGATTGCCAGGATGCCGTGAAGGCGATGTTCAATCATCATTCCTTCCGCGACCGGGTGCGCCTCTCCGGCGTCAATTCGATCAATTGGGGCCGGATCGTCGCGCAGATCGTCTATTACTTCACCGCCGCGGTTTCGCTGGGCGCGCCGCAACGCAAGGTCACATTCGTCGTTCCGACCGGCAATTTCGGCGACATCTTCGCCGGCCACTGTGCCCGCGCCATGGGTCTGCCGGTTGAGAAGCTCGTGATCGCCACCAATGAAAACGACATTTTGCGCCGAACCTTTGATACCGGCCGCTATGAAATGGCAGGAGTGGCGCCGACCATCAGCCCGTCGATGGATATCCAGATATCATCGAACTTCGAGCGCCTGCTGTTTGAAGCCTCGGGCCGCGACGCGGCGCCGATCAATTCGATGATGGCAAGCCTCAAGCAGTCGCGCGGCTTTGATTTGCCCACGAGCACGCTGGCCGAAATTAGGCGTGATTTCGCAGCCGGGACGACCGATGAGGCGGCGACACGCAGCACCATCGCCCAGACATACAAAAAGGCCGCGTATTTGCTCGACCCGCACACGGCTGTGGGCGTGCAGGTTGCCCGGAGCCTGCCCAAATCTACCATTCCGCTGATCACCTTGGGAACTGCCCATCCGGCGAAATTCCCCGCTGCCGTCGCCGACGCATCGGGCGTCGAGCCGCCATTGCCCGCCTGGTTGGGCGATCTCTATCAACGACCCGAACGGGTCACGGTGCTGGCCAATGACCAGCGCCTGCTTGAAGAATTTATCGAATCGCGCAGTCGCGCGGTCTGACGGACAAGGGATCGCGACCGGCGAGGTCAGCGTCTCAGGAGAACCGGTTTGAGCGTACAATCGACCACACTCGACAATGGCATGGTGGTGCTGACCGACGACATGCCGCATCTCGAAAGCGCCTCGCTGGGCGTCTGGGTCAAGGCCGGTGCGCGTTCGGAGCGTAAGGCCGAGCATGGCATTTCCCACCTGCTCGAGCATATGGCTTTCAAGGGCACGGCCTCGCGTACGGCGCTGCAAATTGCCGAAACCATCGAGAATGTTGGCGGCGACCTCAATGCCGCGACCTCCATCGAGCACACGGGCTACTTCGCCCGCGTGCTGAAGGAAGACGTGGTTCTGGCGGCCGATATTCTGGCCGATATCCTGCAGAATTCGAGCTTTGACGACGATGAACTGGCGCGCGAAAAGCAGGTGATTGTTCAGGAGATTGGCGCGGCGCGGGACAATCCCGACGATCATGTCTTTGACCTGTTCCAGGAAGCTGCATTCCCGACCCAGCCCATCGGACGGACAATTCTGGGGACAGTGGACTCGGTTCGCGCGTTCACCCCGGACACGGTCCGCAAATACATGAATCGCAACTATGTGGGCGACCATATGGTGATGGCCGCTGCGGGCCATGTGGATCATGATGAACTGGTTGAAGTCGCCAAGGAGCGCTACGAAAGCCTCAAGCCCAATGGCGCTCCGGCGCCCCAGCGCGCTGAATATAAGGGCGGGCAGGAGCGTCTGATTTCGGACCATGAGCAGGCCCATATCGTGCTCGGTTTCGAGGGGCGCGCTTACCACTCCGATGGCTTCTACGCCGCACAGGTTCTGGCATCCATCCTCGGCGGCGGCATGAGCTCGCGCCTGTTCCAGGAAGTGCGCGAAAAGCGCGGCCTCTGCTACTCGGTGTATGCGTTTCACTGGGCCTTTGCCGACAGTGGCGTGTTTGGCGTTGCCGCGGCGACCGGTGAAGATGAAGTAGGCGAGCTGGTGCCCGTCGTGCTCGACGAACTGCGCCGGGCCACCGAAACCATCACCGATGATGAAGTCATCCGCGTGCGCAATCAGATCCGCGCCGGGCTGCTGATGTCGCTCGAAAGCCCATCAGCGCGTGCCGGGCAACTGGCGCGCCAACAGATTCTCTGGGGACGCCCTATCCCCATGCAGGAGACCGTGGAGCGGATCAACCGCATCACGGCCGCCCGTGTGCGTGAAGTGGCCGAGCAGATTTTTACCGCCAGTTCGCCGACACTGGCGGGAATTGGTCCGATCAGCCAGCTTGCCGATGTCGAAAGCATCGGCGAAACGCTTAAGCGCTGAGACCATGCTGTGGCCATGGTCGCAGCCGCAATCGCCCATCGCGCTCAGCGGGCGCCGCGTATTTTTGCGCCTGCCGCAAATGCGCGACTATCCCGCCTGGTACAAGCTGCGCCGGGAGAGTCACGCCTTCCTCAAGCCGTTTGAACCGCGCTGGACCGAAGCCGACCTGCAACGCAGCGTTTTTGCCATGCGGGTCAAGAGGGCGCGGCAGGAGGCGGAAGAAGGCACCGACTACACGCTATTCGCCTTCCTCCGTGATGGCGACGGTGAGACGCTGGTGGGTGGAATCACGCTCTCCAATATCCGCCGCCGCGCCGCGCAATTCGTCACGCTCGGCTATTGGATGGGCGAAAAATATGCCGGGCAAGGGCTGATGACCGAAGCGGTCGGTGTGGCTCTGCCCTTTGTGTTCGAAACCCTCGACTTGCACCGCATCAACGCTGCCTTCATGCCCGTGAACATGGCGTCGCGCCGCGTGCTGGAAAAGAATCTGTTTGTGCAAGAGGGTCGCGCAGAGCGCTATCTGCAGATCGACGGTCGCTGGGAAGATCACATCTTGATGGGGCTGGACCGCGAACGCTGGCAGGCCGGACACCAAGGCCAGCGCCACTGGGTGGCGTAGTCAGTGATGCGCGGGCATTGCACACAGTTTTTTGCGTCCAGTTAGAGTGTTGCTGCCAAGCAACAGGAAACGACGCTTGTCGCAGGCGCCAATCTCCCGTACCAAGTTACCGCCCTCCGGGAGGACAAAGCCAAGGCGTGTCCGGGCCTCGCCCGATTTATGACGGCCGCCATATTGAAGCCTAGCGCGGGATATACCTACCCCTGATGCGTCACTTGCTTGCCCTTGCCGCCTTTCTGGCGCTCGCGATTTTTGCCCTGGCGCCTGCCAAGGCCTTCGAAGTCATTTCGGTTCCCGAAGACGTCAATGCCGTCAATCTGTCTGCCGTAATGGAAGTTGTGCCGGGGCAGGGCGGGCGCGTGCAGCTTTCCACCGCGCCAGACGCCGAGGGCATTATCCGCCGCATCGAAGTGCTGGCCAGCGAACAGGGCACGAACCCGAACTACGCGCTGTTCGCGCTGCGCAATGACAGCGATCAGCAGATCGAACGCCTGCTGGTGGCGCCATTCTTCCGGTTACCGGGCTCTGGCGTGTTCCAGCCGGACCTGGGCTCCGCGCGCTTATCGGCAGTGACGCCGAGCGCCGGTATCCGTCCGGTGCGGCTCAGCGACCCCGAGGCGGACGTCTTCGAGGTGACACTCGACCCCGGCGCGACCGTGACTCTGGTGGCCGAGCTCGCAGGCAACAATTTGAGCGAACTCTATCTGTGGCAGCCCAACGCCTACCGCGACTATGTAAACTCGTTCACGCTGTTCCGCGGCGTGGTGCTGGGCGTTGCCTCGCTGGCAGCGGTGTTTCTCTCCATAATGTTCGTGGTCAAGGGGCGCGGCGTGTTCCCCGCGACCGCAGCAGTGGCTTGGGCAGTCCTGGCATATCTGCTTATTGATTTCGGCCTATTGGGGCGTCTTCTCGGGCTGCCGCCCGGCGGTGTTCAGCCGCTTCGCGCCGCCGCCGAAGCCGGCATTGCCACGACACTGGCAGGATTTTTGTTTATTTATCTCAATCTGCATCGCTGGCACCTGCGATTTGTGCATCTGGCGCTGGGGCTGGCGGCCCTATTCCTCGCTCTCTTTGCCTTCGCATTCTTCCAGCCCGCCATTGCGGCCACTATTGCGCGGCTGGTCATGGCGCTGCTTGGCCTCAGCGGATTTGTCCTCATTCTGTTGCTGGCCCTGCGCGGCTATGATCGCGCCGTGCTGCTGGTGCCGACCTGGATCATTCTTATTGCCTGGCTGTTCTATTCCTGGCTGGTGGTTTCCGGCCAGGTCACCAATGATATCGCCCAATCGGCCGTGGGCGGCGGCCTGGTGCTCATCATCATGCTGCTTGGCTTTACGGCGGTTCAACACGCCTTTTCCGAGGGGCAAGTGTCCATCGGCACCCTGAGCGAAGTCGAGCGCCGGGCCCTCGCGCTCACGGGTTCGGGTGACTTCGTTTTCGATTGGAACATCGAACGCGACCGCGTGAGCGTCAGCGATGAACTGTCTACTCGGCTTGGCGAGCGACGCGGCTCAATGCGCGGTGGCATCAAGCGCTGGCTGGACCGTGTGCATCCCGATGACCGTGACCGCTTCCGCACGGCCTTTGATACGCTGGTTGAATTGCGTCGCGGCAAGGTGTCTGCCGATATGCGCGTTGTCGGACACGACGGCAATTACCGTTCGTTCCGGATGCGCGTGAAGCCCGTTCTGGGTGGCGATGGCCAGGTAAACCGTATCGTCGGCACGCTGCAGGACGTTACCGGAGACCGCGCCGCACGCGAGCGCCTGCTGCATGACGCGGTGCATGACAGCCTTACCGGGCTGCCCAACCGGCAATTGTTCCTCGACCGGCTCGAACGCGCGCTCGTGCGGGCCCGCATTCCGGGCGGAACAAAGCCCGCCGTGTTCCTGATCGACATTGACCGGTTCATGGAGCTGGAGGAGCGGCTGGGTCATTCGGCGGCGGATTCGGTCTTGCTGGCCATTTCGCGACGCATCGCGCGCATCATGCGGCCCCTCGATACGGTGGCGCGCATTTCAGGCGATCAGTTCGCTGTTATCCTTGCCTCTGAACAGGCAGCGGCCAAGATAGCCGAAACGGCCGAGCAGATCCGCAAGGCGCTCAAGGCACCGTTCAATTTCGGTGACCGCGACTTGACGCTGTCGGCCTCGATTGGCGTCACCATCTATGACAGCAACCCATCAACCGCAGCCGATGTGCTGCGCGACGCTGAGCTGGCGATGTATTACGCCAAGCGTCTCGGCGGCGACCGCATCGAGGCCTATCGCGCCTCGGCCCGCTCCATCTCAGCCTATAATAAGGCCAATGAGGAAGATCTCGAGCGCGGCATGAAGCAGGGCGAACTGCATGTGCAATTCCAGCCCGTTGTCGACATTCAAACTAACAACATCGTCGGCGCCGAGGCGCTGATGCGCTGGGCACATCCGACGCGTGGCGCGGTCAACCCGGACGAGTTCGTGCCGCTTGCGGAGCGGTCGGGTCTCATCGAGAAACTGGGGCGCTTGGCCTTTGAACAATCGGTTGCGCAGGCTCGGGACTGGATGACAACGCTCGGCCTGCCCGAGGGCTTCTTCATCTCGGTCAACCTGTCGCCCAGCCAGCTTTCGACCGAATCCCTTCTTGGCGATCTGCGCGGCCTGATGTCGCAGGACAAGGTCCTCGCCAGTCACCTGAAGCTCGAAATCACCGAGAGCCAGGTGATGACCAATCCTGAGCACTCTGCCTTCATGCTGGAAGCATTGCGCGAACTGGGTCTGGGTCTGGCTCTGGATGACTTCGGCACGGGACACTCCTCGCTGAGCTACCTGCACCGCTTCCCCTTTGACACCATCAAAATCCCGGCGCCTTTCGTGCGCATGGGGTCCGATACCGGCATTTCTCACACGCAGGCACCAATCATTCGCGCCATCGTAACGCTGGCCCATGATCTGGATCTGACCGTGATCGCCGAGGGTGTAGAATCGCTTGATGAAATCGAACGTCTGCGCCAGTTCAATTGCCGCTTTGCGCAGGGCTTTGCCTTTGGCGGCGCGATGACAGGTCTGGAGCTGGGTAAGAAGCTGGCGACACAATTCGGCCGCTAACGCCGCCTGTCACCCGTGTCCGGGTTCTGAACTGAGCGTCGCGCGGGTGATGTGGAGGCTCGCGAGCGCCTCATCGTAACGCTTTTCCACCGGAACATTGAATAGCAGGTCGCGGCTGAACGGCACGGTCAGCCAGCCATTGGCGGCGATTTCATTCTCAAGCTGCCCCGGGCTCCATCCGCAGCATCCCAAAACAAAAAGGGCTTTGCGCGGCGCCGGGCCGAAGACCATGGCCTTGAGAATATCGAGCGTGGCAGTCAGCCCGATCTCGTCGGTGACCCGATAGGTATTGCCGCTGGTGTAGTCAGCAGTGTGCAGCACAAAACCGCGCCCCCGCTCAACCGGTCCGCCGCGCATAACGGCCCGATCTCTGATGCCATCGGGCAGGCGGATCACCGCGTCCGGATCGCCCAGGTCCAACTCGTCGAGGATGTCCGCAAAGCGCAAATTGGCCAGCTCGTGATTGACCACCAGCCCCATCGCGCCCTCTTCGCCATGGCCGACCACTAGAATGACACTTTGGGCGAACCGTTCGTCATCCATGTCGGGCATGGCGACCAGAAATTGTCCTTCGAGCGAGTTCATGACGCCAGTGTAAAGCGCGAGGCGCGCGCTGCCAAGCGCAGGGCGCAGGGGCTGGCCTCACGAAGGCCTGATCGCCTTTACGCTATTCGTTCACCTCTGCCTGCGCTAATGGCTTTCCATGCGAATTCTGGCCCTGTTCAGCGCTGTTCTTCTTGCCTTCGCGCCCGCCCAGGCCGCGGAGACCGCGTGGCAGCAGGTGGCACCGGACGTGAACATGCGCCTCATCAGTGCCGGCAAAGTCTCGGTAGGAAACACGGCGCTGTTTGCGCTGGAAATCGACATGCCGGACACCACCAAGACCTATTGGCGAGTGCCCGGAGAAACCGGCCTGCCGACTGAGCTTGATGTGAGCGGTTCGAGCGGCGTTATGGGTCATGCCATCCGCTGGCCTTATCCAACGGTCGACCACAAGCCGGACTATCTCGATTACGCCTATTTCGGCCACACCGTGCTTCCCATTGAAGTCAACCTGAACGACGCCTCGGGCAGGTTGAACCTGACGGCGACGCTCGGCATTTGCTCGGAAATCTGCATTCCCGCTCAGGCCAGCTTTGAACTCCCCTTGACCGACGCCGCCCCAGACCGGTCGAACGCTCTGCGCATCAAGCAGGCGATTGCTGAAAGCCCGATGGAGTGGGATGGAGCCGCCGAGCCCCTAGGCGGCGTTGAACTCATGCCTGATGCATCTGCCATTGGCATCTGGATCAGCGATCCAGGCGTCGATCCGATGAGCCTGATCGCTGCGACGGACAAGGGTGAACCCCTGTTCGGCACGCCGCAAAAAAGCCCTCAACCCAACCTAGTCCTGCTTCCAATACTGGGTAAAACGGATGATATTGCCCTCGATGGCATGGATGTTCAGCTGACATTCATGACGGATATGGGAGCTTTCGAAGTCAGCCGGACCATTGAAGTCGGCGACTAGACGCGGGTAATTGCATTGAGCCAAAGGCCCTCTGGGCCTTGTATGCGGGGGCAAAGCCGCATATCGCAGGTGCAAGAGTTTTGGAGTAGCGGCGCAAGCCGTCAGCAGGGATGGGGCAAATCCACCAATGATCCAATCTGGAAACACGATCCCCAATGTGGGGATCAAGCTGGTGACGGCTGAAGGCATCGAGGATACGACGACCGGCGAAGTGCTGGGTCAGGGCGTGGTGGTGCTGTTTTCCGTTCCCGGCGCATTCACGCCCACCTGCCATGTCAATCACCTGCCGAGTTTTCTCGCCAATGCGGGCAAGCTCCGTGCGGCGGGCGTCGATCGGATCGTTTGTGTTTCAGTCAATGATCATCACGTAATGAAAGCCTGGGCCGAGGCCTCTGGCGCGCTCGATGATGTTGCGTTTCTCGCTGATGGCAATGGCGAGCTGGCCAAGGCAACCGGCCTCGACAAGGATTTCTCTGGTGCGGGAATGGGTCTTCGGTTTGCCCGCGCGGCCTTGATCATCCGCAACGGCGTTGTTGACCGCGTGTTCGTTGAAGAGGGTCCGGGCGTTAATACCAGCGGCGCACCTGCCGTCTTGATGGCTCTGGAGGCCTCGGCATGAATACGCGAGGAGCCTCGACAATGACGACATTTGCACGCGCTGCGGCGTTTGGTGGCCTAGCACTTTTGCTGGCCGGCTGTTCCATGGGCGGAATGTTTGGCGGCGGCTCGGCCGCGACCAACCAGAACCTGCAAAACGCTACCGCCACCCCGGCAGCCGTTGCGCAGGCGCAGTCTAACGCGCTTCCCGTGATTGCAACCGAATGCCCGCCAATCCGCGTGCGCAGCGGTGGCGAGGCCATGTTCTACTATGGCGGTAGCCGCACAGGCGACGCCAAGTCGCTGCAATATCAAGGCGTGATCGATCAGACGACCCGTAATTGCGTGGTCTCGAACGGTCTGATTACGGTCAATATGGGCGTTACCGGGCGCGTGTTACTGGGTCCTGCTGGCAAGCAGACATCAGTCAATGCCCCGATCCGTATCGCCATTGAGCGTGATGGCCAGGCCGTGTTTTCGGAAAAGTACACGCTGCCCGTCTCGATCACTCCGCCTGCCCAGTCGGGGGAGTTCGTCAAGGTCGTTGAGAATGTTGCCGTGCCCTATCTGGGTGGCGAGACCATCACCATTTGGGTCGGCTTCGACACCAGAGGCTGATTGGCCGAGAGGATTTGGAAAAGGCCCGGGTCATGACCCGGGCCTTTTTGTTTATTCGGCGGCCTGCTGCAGGTCGTCGCGCCGTTCCCATTTAAGGACGGGCTGCCGTGCCGCGCGGGTTTCGTCGAGACGGCGGCGCGGCGCCTTGGTGGGGGCGGCGGTGAAGCGCGTGGTATTGCCTGACTTCGCATCATTGGCGAGATCGGCCATGACATCGCAGAAGGCGTCGAGCGTCTGGAGGCTTTCGCTTTCGGTGGGCTCGATCAGCATCGCCCCGTGCACGACCAGCGGGAAATACATGGTCATCGGGTGGAAACCCTCGTCGATCAGCGCCTTGGCGAAATCGAGCGTCGTGACGCCTGTATCCTTCAGGAAGCTGTCATCGAACAGCGCCTCGTGCATGGTCGGATAATCGGGGAAGGGCACAGAGAACAGGTGCCCCAGCCGCGCCTTAATGTAGTTGGCATTGAGCACCGCATCCTGCGCCGCTTGCGCAAGGCCATCGCCGCCATGGCTGAGCATATAGGTCAGCGCGCGAACATACATGCCCATCTGGCCATGGAAGGCCGTGACGCGGCCCAGTGCCTCGCCCTCGACATGTTCCACCAGGTCAAGACCACCTTGGCCCTTGCGGACGAAGGGGACCGGCGCGAAGGGCGCGAGAGCCTCCGAGAGCACCACGGGGCCCGCGCCCGGCCCGCCGCCGCCATGGGGCGTCGAGAAGGTCTTGTGCAGATTGATGTGCATGGCGTCGATGCCGAGATCGCCCGGACGCACCACACCCATGATGGCGTTGAAATTGGCGCCATCGCAGTAGAAAAACGCACCGGCATCGTGGATGGCTTGAGCAATCTCGATGACCTGGGGTTCGAAAAGGCCGCAGGTATTGGGATTTGTCAGCATGATAGCGGCGACGTCGGGCGAAAGGGCGGCCTTCACCGCCTCCACGTCCACCGTGCCGTCGTCTTTGGCCGGCACCGGCTTGACCGTATAGCCGAGGAATGCCGCGGTGGCAGGATTGGTGCCGTGGGCACTTTCAGGGACGAGCACCACATTGCGATAGGCCTGACCACGGGCTTCCTGGGCTGCCTTGATGGCCATCATGCCGAGCAGTTCGCCATGCGCGCCGGCCTTGGGGGAAAGGGCGACGGCGGCGGTGTTGGTGAGCGTCATCAGCCAGTGAGAGAGCTGGTTCATCAGCTCCAACGCACCCTGCACCGTGGAGGTGGGCTGGAGCGGGTGGATGTCGCTAAAGCCCGGCAGGCGGGCCATTTTTTCATTGAGTCGTGGATTGTGCTTCATCGTGCACGAACCCAGGGGATACATTCCGCTGTCGATAGAGTGGTTTAGGCGGGAGAGGCGCACATAGTGGCGCATGGCCTCGGGCTCGGTGAGGCCCGCCAGGTCGAGGGGCGTCTGGCGCCGTAAACCGCCAAGGCGGCTGTTGGAAATTTCGGCTTCCGGCAGGTCGACGCCGGAATGTTCCGTGTCGCCGATTTCAAACAGCAATGGCTCTTCGGGGAGCAGCGCCGAGCCAGAGGCCGCGGTGCCGCCAGTGCCAATGCCGGTGGGGCGGCCTTGTGTGTTCATGCTCATGCCAGTTCCTCCGAGAGGGCGGTGCAAAGTGCTGATATGTCAGCTTTTGTCGTCAATTCAGTCGCGGCTAACACGATGAGATTGGACACATCCGAATCCTCCGGGATGAGGCGGCTGACCGGAACGCCGGCGAGAATTCCCCGCGCGGCGAGACGTTCAACGAGTTCAGCGGCGGGCTCCGGGACGCTTATGGTCATCTCATTGAAGAAGGTGTTGTTGAGGACCGTGACGCCGGGGACGGCAGCCAGCGCGTCGGCCAGGGTGCAGGCATTGGCGTGATTGAGGCGGGCGAGGCGGGTGAAGCCGGCTTCGCCCAGCAGAGCCATGTGAATGGAGAAGGCGAGGGCGCAAAGCCCTGAATTTGTACAGATATTCGACGTGGCCTTCTCGCGGCGGATATGCTGCTCGCGAGTTGAGAGAGTCAAAACGAAGCCGCGGCGACCATCGGCATCGACAGTTTGACCGCAGACGCGGCCCGGCATCTGGCGGACGAATTCCTTGCGCGTGGCGAGAAGGCCAAGATAGGGGCCGCCGAAATTCAGAGCGTTTCCAATGCTTTGACCTTCGGCGACGACAATGTCGGCCCCAAGCGCGCCGGGTGCTTCGAGGAGGCCGAGCGAAACCACCTCGGTGATGACGACGATCAGCAGCGCGCCCTGGGCGTGTGCGGCATCGGCGGCGGATTTGAGATCGCGCAAATGTCCATAGAAATCAGGGGTTTGGATGACAATGGCGGCGGTATTGCCGTCGATATGGTCGAAAATATCGCCCTGGCCCTCGGGCGACGCCGATAGGCAGACGAGGTCGGGGTCATCCTTGAGATAGGCGCGAACGACGTCGCGGTAATGCGGGTGGAGACCACCCGAGAGAACAATTTTATTCTTGCGTGTCAGGCGTCTAGCCATGAGAACGGCTTCGGCTGTGCCGGTGGAGCCGTCGTAGAGCGAGGCATTGGCCACGTCCATGCCGGTGATCTTGGCCACCTGCGTCTGGAACTCAAACAGCATCTGCAGGGTGCCCTGCGAGATTTCGGGCTGATAGGGCGTGTAGGCCGTAAGCCATTCAGAACGTTGGATTAAATGGTCCACGCTGGCCGGAATATGGTGCCGATAAGCGCCGGCGCCGACGAAAAATGGGCCGTCTCCGGCTGCGTGATTTTGCGCAGCGAGGGCCTTCATATGGGATTCGACCAGGAATTCCGGCCTATGTGCCGGTAAATCCAGCACAAAATTTTTGAGGGCCGATTTCGGGACAGCGCTGAACAGGGCGTCGATGTCGGTCGCGCCGATTATGCCAAGCATATCAGCACGTTCGGCGTCGGAATGGGGGAGGTAGCGCATGGTTAGTTCGTCAGCTCCTGATAGGCCGCTTCCTCCAGCAAAGTGTCGAGTTCTGCTGCATTGCTGATCGAAATCTTGAACATCCAGCCGCCTTTTTCCGGCTCGGAATTCACCAACCCGGGCTCACTTGTTAGCAGACTGTTCACTTCTGTGACTGTTCCGGACACCGGCGCGTAAATCTCGGACGCGGCCTTGACGGACTCCACGACAGCGGCCTCGTCGCCCTTGTGCAGAACCTTGCCGACGGGGGGCAGTTCGACAAAAACGATGTCGCCGAGCTGCTCCTGCGCATAGGGGGTAATGCCGACAATGCCGGTCTCGCCTTCAACGCGAATATATTCGTGGTCGGGGGTGAATTTGGTGGTCATCGGGGGCCTCAGACTGATTTGCGGAAATAGCGGTGGGGAACGAAGGGGGTTGGGACGATCTCGGCGGGCTGGGCGCGATTGCGGACCGAGACCTGGAGTTTTGTGCCAATGGCGGCATGTTCGGGCGGGACGAAGCCGAGGGCGATGGCCTTGCCCAGCGAGGGCGCAAAACCGCCGCTGGTGACGACGCCAATCACATTGCCGGCGCTGTCGAGGATTTCGGCGCCTTCGCGGGCCGGCGCGCCCTCGATGATGAGGCCGACGCGCTTGCGGGAAAGCTTGCCATCACGCTCGGCGAGGATGCGGGTGGCGCCTGGGAAGTCGGCGGCTTCGCGACGGCGCTTGGAAACGGCAAAGCCGAGATCGGCTTCTATGGGGGAGGTGGTCTCGTCGAGGTCGTGACCATAGAGCGGCAGGCCAGCTTCGAGGCGGAGACTGTCGCGGGCGCCAAGGCCGATGGGTTTTACCCTTGGATCGGCCAGCAGCGTATCCCAGAGCTTTGGCGCGTATTCGGGCGAGACCAGAATTTCAAAGCCGTCTTCGCCGGTGTAGCCGGAGCGCGAGATGATCAGTTGCTCTTCGCCCCACTGGAAGGGCGCAAACTGCATGAAGCCGAGCTCGACCACGCCGGGCAGAATGGCGGCGAGGACGCCAACGGCCTCGGGACCTTGCAGGGCAAGCAGCACATTGTCGTCGACGCGCTGGAAATCGGCCTTGTCGCCAGCGGCACCGGCGATCAGCGCGAAGTCGCCTTCCTTGGTGGCGGCATTGACCACGATATAGAGCGCGCCGGGAAAGCCGGGGGAGCGGGCGACCATGAGGTCATCCAGCGCGCCGCCTTGCTCATTGAGCAGCAGCGTGTAGCGAATCTGGCCAGGCTTGAGGCCGGCAATGTCGCCACAGATCAGCGGTTCGATCAGCGCGGCGATGGCCGCATGGTCTGCCTCGGCATCGCCGCTGCGGTCCTTCAGGGTCAGGAAGCTCGGGCCCATATGGCTGACATCAAACAGGCCCGCCTGATCGCGGGTCCATTTGTGCTCGGCCATGATGCCGGTGGGGTATTGCACGGGGAGCGAGTAGCCCCCGAACGGCACCATGCGGCCACCGGCGGCAATGTGCTGGTCGTTGAGGGGTACGGTCTTGAGGTCGTCGGCGGAAGCTTCGGCCATGGGCACATCCCGGAAAGTGAACAGGCGACACGATTTCGCTCACCTCGCGGTGGCTTTCGTGCCCCCTCTGTCCTCCTCACCTGAGAGATTTCCCGGCTGAGCGCCGGTTGCTCCTTCGGTGGGACCGTGCCTTACGGCCGATCCGCTTTCCAGAGTTGTAGTGCCCTGCGGTCCTTTTGCCTGAGAGTTTCCGGGGCGGTTGCTCCTTCGGCGCCGGAGAAATCCAGTCTCTCCCGCAGTAGGGGCACCATGGGGGAGATTCTGGAGGGCGTCAATTGGGGTGCGACTGGCTACCCAATAGTATTCCACTTACCTAGTGGCCGCCGTGTCTGAGCCGGCGGCCTTCTTGCTCTAGGCTAATAAGCGGCGGATCTCCTCAGTTTTTAGGCGGTGGTCACCCCGCTTTGTATGCAGCAATATTGAGGCGGCATAACAAGGGGGCGACTTGCGCAGATATTCCAGAACATTCTTCAGCGTTTTCCCCGGAAGGTAGATAGGGAAGGACTGCAGTGCTGGAATGTGGAGGTGTGCAGTACAGAGGTGGTCGTCGACCTCAAAATGTGAATGTTTGTACGTCAAAGTAGTTCTCCGCGGAATTATTCCGCCCCTTACATTAGGCTGTCACAGAGAACGATCAAGAGTAATTGGTGAGTTTTAGGGTGATAATCAACTCGGCGGCTAAATTCCTGCCAACGTAAAGCGCCAAACAAAAAGGCGGGCATTGCTGCCCGCCTTGAAATTCGGTTGGACCGGAAGGTCTTAGTTCAGACGCCCTGCGACATCGGCGATGGCGGTGTCGATGACCTGGCCACCCTTCTTGTTCATCTCGTCGGTCAGGACGGCTCGGGCGGCCTCAATGGCGAGGTCGGCAGAGCGGGCGCGAACTTCGGCGACAGCCTGGGCTTCGGCCTGGGCGATCTTGTCTTCCACCGACTTGGTGCGGCGGGTGACGAGGTCGGCCAGCGAGGCCTGGGCTTCGGCGGTGAGGCGGGTGGCCTCTTCCTTGGCAGCAGTGATGATGTTTGCGGCCTCGGCTTCAGCGGCAACGCGCTTCTGCTCATATTCGACCAGCAAAGCGGCAGCTTCCGTGCGCAGGCGCTTGGCCTCGGCAATGTCGGTTTCGATCTGCTTGATCTTGCCGTCCAGCATCTTGCCGATGATCTTCGGGACGCCGAAGAACACCATCATGCCCAGGAAGATGACCAGGGCAAGCATGGCAAAGAAGCTGTTATCCAACCATTCTGGCATGGCGCTTATCCCTTAACCTTGGCCACGGCAGCGCGAACGCTTTCGGGCGCGACATCGCCAACAAGCTGACCGACAACAGCCTGAGCCGTTTCGGTGGCAATCTCGTCGACATGGGTGAGAGCTTCGGCCTTGGTCTGGGCGATACGGGCTTCGGCAGCGGTCACCTTGGCCGAGAGATCGCTCTCGACGGCGGTGCGCTTGGCAGCCAGATCGGCCTGGATGGCGGCGCGGCTCTCATTGGCAATGCCCTGGGCCTTGGCCTTGGCATCGGCCAGAGCCTGCTCATAGGCGGCAATGGCAGCTTCAGTCTTTTGCTGGTCGGCATCGGCCGCAGCCAGATCGGCATCGATCAGGGCCTTGCGGTTTTCAAGGATGCCACCGATACGCGGCAGGGCTACCCGGCTCATCAGCAGGTAGAGCGCGCCAAAGGTGATGGCGAGCCACAGGAGCTGGCTGGGGAACGTCGCCGGATCGAAAGGCGGGAAAACGCCCGAACCGTGATCGTCACCATGGGCTTCGGTCGTGGCATGGGTGCCGGCGGTGGGATCGTCATGACCCGTTGCGCCGGGAATCGGCTCGCCATGGGTGGCGTCGATAGCCTGATCGAGGTTTGCCTCGGTCGGCGTTTCCGCTTCTTGAGCGTAGGCTTGCGTTACCATCTGGTCGAGGTCCCGTTAGAGCTCTTTGTTTTTCGTTGTGAAAAGCAAAGCGGCTCTCGCTGCTTGTTGACGCAATTGCCAGACAATACCGCTGCGCAGTCTTGCTGGAATTGCTTGATCCGGTCCCCCGGCTAAAGGGCCGGAGAAGGGCGCGCAGCCGGGATCAACCCGGCTGCGAAGTCTTTATGCAGTTCGAACTTAGGCGACGAACAGCAGGATCAGGGCAACCAGGAACGAGAAGATGCCCAGAGCTTCGGTCACGGCGAAACCGAAAATCAGGTTACCGAACTGGCTCGGAGCAGCAGACGGGTTGCGCAGGGCGCCCGAGAGGAAGTTGCCAAAGATGTTTGCCACACCGATGGCAGCACCGGCCATACCGAAACAAGCAATACCGGCACCGATGAACTTCGCGGCTTCAGCTTCCATTTTAATATCCTTTCAAGCGACTATAGCTTCCGGCGGGGCATCCGCCGAGATTGGTGGTTAGTGGGATGGGTGGATCGCGTCGTTGAGATACATGCAGGTCAGGACCGC
>JAEYTY010000113.1 GCA_023433775.1 Pseudomonadota bacterium
CCGATCCGACGTCGCTATTCAACCTGTTCGGCCTCCTGCCCTTCGGTGTCCCCGGCTTCCTGCTCATCGGCGTATGGCCGCTGATCATGGGCATCACCATGTGGCTGCAGATGCGCATGAACCCGACCCCGCCGGATCCGACCCAGGCGATGATCTTCAACTGGATGCCGCTGATCTTCACCTTCATGCTGGCGACGTTCCCGGCAGGCCTCGTGATCTACTGGGCGTGGAATAACACGCTGTCCATCATGCAGCAGGCGCTGATCATGAAGCGGCACGGAGCGAAGATCGAGCTCTTCGATAACATCAAGGGCCTCTTCCGACGAAAGCCGGCGACCAATAAGTAACCTCGAAAAGCCCCGGCCAGACCGGGGCTTTTCTTTTGGCAGGTGTCCATCGTGCGGTCGCAACTTGACAAGCTGGACCAAAAAACCGAAGCCCTGCCTTCCACATCGACAGGACGAGACCAATGCCCGCGACCACGACCCCGGACGAGAAGCCGCTCTTCGGCCGCCCCTGGATCTTCATCCGCGGCGTACCTTCGCTGAAATTCCTGCCGCCGGAAGGCCCGCTGGAAGTAGCATTCGCTGGACGCTCCAATGTCGGGAAGTCGTCGCTTATCAACGCCCTCGTCGGCCACAAGGGCCTTGCGCGAACGTCGAACACGCCCGGCCGCACGCAGGAGCTCAATTATTTCGTACCTGAAGGCTACTCCGGCGAAGGCGGCGACCTGCCGCCAATGGCGCTCGTCGACATGCCGGGTTATGGCTATGCCCAGGCGCCGAAGGACCAGGTGGATGCCTGGACGAAGCTCGTTTTCGACTACCTGCGCGGACGTGCGACGCTGAAGCGGGTCTACGTGCTGATCGACAGCCGCCACGGCATCAAGAAGAACGACGAGGAGGTCCTGGATCTCCTCGACAAGGCTGCCGTGTCCTACCAGATCGTCCTCACCAAGACCGACAAGATCAAGGAGGCAGGCGTCCCGCGGCTGATCTCGGAGACCGCGGAGAAGATCCGCCAGCGGCCGGCCGCCTATCCCGAGATCATCGCCACCTCCTCGGAGAAGGGAAAAGGGCTGGACGAGTTGCGCCAGACCATTGCAAGGACGGTTGGCTACTCCACCGTCTGACGACGTGTTCCATCTGCTCCAAACCTGCGCTAGAACGCGCCGAACCAAATCACAGGGATTCCCATGAGCGCGACCGACAGCGAACTCCAGGCGAAACTTCTGGCCCAGGCGCTGCCCTACATGCAGCGCTACGAGAACAAGACGATCGTCGTGAAGTATGGCGGCCATGCCATGGGCGACAACGAACTCGGCAAGGCGTTCGCCGCCGACATCGCGCTTCTGAAGCAATCCGGCGTCAATCCGATCGTTGTCCATGGCGGTGGGCCGCAGATCGGTGCGATGCTCAACAAGATGGGCATCGAATCCAAGTTCGAAGGCGGGCTGCGGGTCACCGACGCAAAGACCGTCGAGATCGTCGAGATGGTCCTCGCGGGCTCGATCAACAAGGAGATCGTCGCGCTCATCAACCAGACGGGCGAGTGGGCGATCGGACTGTGCGGCAAGGACGGCAACATGGTCTTCGCCGAGAAGGCCAAGAAGACCATTGTCGATCCGGACTCCAATATCGAGCGGGTGCTGGATCTCGGATTTGTTGGCGAAGTGGTGGAGGTGGACCGGACCTTGCTCGACCTCCTTGCAAAGTCGGAGATGATTCCCGTCATCGCGCCCGTTGCCCCAGGCCGCGACGGGGCGACCTACAACATTAATGCCGACACATTTGCAGGCGCCATCGCCGGCGCGCTGCGCGCGACGCGCCTCCTGTTCCTCACGGATGTCCCAGGCGTCCTCGACAAGGACAAGCAACTCCTCAAGGAACTCTCGGTCGCCCAGGCACAGGCGCTGATCAAGGACGGGACAATCTCCGGCGGGATGATCCCGAAGGTCGAAACCTGCATCGATGCCATCAAGGCAGGTGTCCAGGGCGTCGTCATCCTCAATGGCAAGACCTCCCACTCCGTGCTGCTCGAGATATTCACCGAGCACGGCGCGGGCACGCTGATCGTTCCCTGATCAGATCAGGACCAGCGCGAGTATCCCGAGGACGATCAGCAGGCAGCCGGCAATCTCCAGCCGGTTGATGTGCTCCTTGAAGATGAAGACGGACGACGCGAACGTGAACAGCATTTCCACCTGCGCCAGCGCCTTGATGACGGCTGCCGGCTGAAGCGTCATGGCCGTAAACCAGCCGAAGGAGGCGGTTGCGCCCACGAAACCGACCAGTACGGCCGGTCGCCAGGCCCCGACGACCCTGCCGAGTTCCTGTCGCTCCCGCAGGACGATCCAGACGAGCATGGCGATCGCCTGCATGACGATTACCACCATCAGGGTATAGCCGGCCTGAACGACAGGATCGGGTAGGGGCAGACTCGGGGCCAGCGACAGGGATGCATAGCGGTAGGAGACACCGGAGATGCCGAAGAGGAAGCCCGACATCAGGCCGATGATGGCCGTGCGGCTGCCGACGGAGGTTAGGAGCGATTTCGGGGTCAGTTCCGTCCGCGCCACGGAGATCAACATGACGCCGACAACCGAGATTGCAATGGCAATCACCGTACCCACGGTCACCGTCTCGCCGACCAATACGAGAGCGACAAGAGCAGCCTGCGCCGGTTCCGTGCGTGAATAGGCCGTGCCGACAGCGAAGTTCCGGAAGGCGAAGATGTGGACGAGAAGGAAGGTAGCACCGATCTGCGCCAGGCCGCCGGTGATCGACCAGAGCCAGAAGGAGAGGTTCGGGGAAGGCATCGGCCGGCCGAGGCCATAGTGCAGCATTGCCATGTAGGCGAGCGCAAACGGGACGCCGTAGCCGAAGCGCACGAAGGTCGCACCGGTCGTGTTCAGGCGACCGCGCAGGTGCTTCTGCAGCGTCGAGCGCATGTTCTGCAGAAAGGCTGCGCCAATGGTGATCGGTATCCAGAGTTCCATGCCATTGGCCGCTACCACTCCCGCAGCGCTTCGCCAAGATCACTTTCCGGCGGCACTGGAGTTTGCCGTTTTCTTTCCCTGCCGGACGGTGCATAAGGCGGCATGACCAAGCCGAAGACCATGCCTGTCGCCGCCGATTTCGCCCATGTCCGGGACTGGGTATTCGACCTCGACAACACGCTGTACCCGCATCACGTCAACCTGTTTGCCCAGATCGACCAGAACATGAGCGCCTTCGTGGCTGAGCTCTTGCAGCTTGAGCCGGATGAAGCCCGTGCGTTGCAGAAGCGTTACTACCACGAGCATGGAACAACCCTGCAGGGTCTGATGCTGAACCACAACATCGATCCCAACGACTTCCTGGAGAGGGCGCATGCGATCGACTATTCGGCGCTGCTGCCGCATCCGGAACTCGGAGAGGCAATCAAGGCACTACCCGGCCGCAAGTTCATCTTCACGAACGGAAGTGTCCCTCATGCCGAGGCGGCTGCGCGGGCGCTAGGAATTCTCGACCACTTCGACGACATCTTCGACATCGTCGCCGCAGACTACGTGCCGAAGCCGGCCGGCGAGACCTATGACAAGTTCGCAAATCTCCATCGCGTGGATACACGCCATGCCGCCATGTTTGAGGACCTGCCGCGCAACCTCAAGGCCCCAAAGGCGCTCGGCATGCGCACCGTGCTTTTGACGCCACGCAACCTGGACGACATCCTGATCGAGCGCTGGGAGGTGTTTTCGGAGGAGGACGACCACATCGACTACCTCACGGATGACCTCCAGGCCTTCCTATCCGCTCTCACCGCGGGCTGACGACCTTACCGAAAGTTCATCCAGATTACCGATGTTTAAGTGGTTCTTCCGGCGGGCCGGCCATAGCTTGAGGCTATAGAGCAACCGAGGAAGGAGCCTCTCCATGAAGACCCGCAAGATCGTACTGGCATCGCTCGCCGCAGTCCTGGTCGCCGGCACCGCCCTGCCGAGCTTCGCAGGCCCTG